>NZ_JBEYVO010000013.1:2242-271979 GCF_040644055.1 Streptomyces sp. NPDC047043 | reverse complement strand
TAGTAGCTCCGCTACGAGGGCTTCCGCCCGGCACGCCGAGAGCACGCACCGAACGCCGCTCCTTCTCCCACGGAGATCCATCAGAAGAGCCCTAGTGGTGCTGCTCTGCCGGTGCCTTGCGCGGCAGCAGTCGTACCAGGGGCAGGCACAGGGCGACGGCCGCGGCGACCACGGCGAGGCTCGCGAGCAGGGCGTGGGTCTCGCCGCCGTCGACCGCCTTGAAGTACACGGTGGTTACGGCCGCAGCGCCGATCGCGTTGGCGAGTTGCTGCACCGCGTTGAGCGAGCCGCTCGCGCTGCCGGCCTCCTCGGGGGCGATGTCACCGATGGTGACGTCGTAGACGGTGCCGAAGCAGGTGCCCATGCCGAGGCCGACGAGGAGGAGGGGCGGGACGAGGGCCCATCCGGACGAGTCGGTGAGCAGCGCCAGGCAGCCGCAGCCGGTGAGGATCAACAGCAGTCCGGCGACGACCAGTTGGCGGCCGTAGGTGTGGATCAGCCGGTGGCAGGCGATGGATGCCACGACGATCCCGGCGGAGAGCGGGATCAGGCCGAGTGCGGTTCCGGCGGGGGAGTGGCCGAGGCCGCGTTGGAGGTGGAGGGAGACGACGTAGAGGAGGCCGGCGACCGCGGCGAAGGCGAGGACGCCGAGGATCAGGCCCGAGGTGAAGCCGCGGTTGTGCAGGAGGCTCGGGCGGATCAGGGGCTCGGGGGCGGTGCGCTGGCGGTGGCAGAAGGCGGCGGACAGGGCGAGGCCGAGGAGGAGTTGGGCGAGCGGGCGGGCACCCCAGCCGCCGTCCGAGCCGTCGATCAGGCCGCCGAGGAGGCCGAGCAGCGCGCCCGCGAGGAGCGCTGATCCCGGGCCGTCGACCGAGACGGACCGGTCGCCCGTGTCTCGCGGGAGCAGCCGGGCGGCGGCCAGGAACGCGGCGCCGCCGAGCAGCAGGTTGATCAGGAACATGGGGCGCCAGCCCAGGCCCGCGAGGTCGGTGTCGACGAGGAAGCCGGCGAGGATCGGACCAGCGACGGCGGACAGGCCCATGACGGGCCCGAAGAGGCTGAACGCCTTGCCGATCTCCTCGCGCGGCCAGGTCGCGCCGAGGATGCCGAAGCCCTGCGGGACGACCAGGGCCCCGAAGGCGCCCTGCACCAGCCGGGCGGCGACCAGCGCCGCCGGATTCGGGGCGAGCCCGCAGGCCAGCGAGGCGGCGACGAAACCGGCGAGGCCGAGCAGGAACAGCCGCCGGCGCCCGTATTTGTCGCCGAGCCGGCCGCCGGGCACCAGCAGCACACCGAGCGCGAGGGCGTAGGAGGCGCCGAGCCACTGCACGAGACTCGCGCCGCCGCCGAGGTCCCTCGTGATGGTCGGCGCGGCGATGTTGGTGATCGTCGCGTCGAGCAGGTCGAGGACGTCTGCGGCGAGGACGACGGCGAGCACGGCCCAGCGGGCGCGGGCGGTCAGGACAGGTTTTTCTCTTGCGTTGCGAAGAATCTGCGTCACGCAGATAAATATCGGGAGTGCCGCCCCCGGCCGTCAAGGGGATATCCCTGCCGTGCGGGCGCCCACCGCTTCCATCTGCGTGAGCGGATGGGCATCACGGCCTTCCGCGTCGTGAAGCCGCTGGGCTGACGGCGGCCGCGTATGCCGTCGGTGGTACGCCCACCGTCGCCGTGAAGTCCCGTGCCAGATGGGCCTGGTCGGCATAGCCGAGGTCGGCCGCGAGGGCCGCCCAGTCGACGTCCCGGTCGGTCTCCGCGCGCTCCAGCGCCTCGTGGATGCGGTAGCGCAGGATGACCCACTTGGGGCCGACGCCGACGTACCCGGCGAACAGGCGCTGCAGCACTCGTACGGACATCCCCTCGGTGCGGGCGAAGTCGCCGGCGCGGCGGATCGTGCGGTCGGTGCGGATGCGGTCGACCAGGGCCATCGCGAGGTCGGCCTGGGGGTCGGGGCGGGGCGAGAGGGAGAGGAGGAAGGCGTCCAGGGCGGCCACCCGGGCGTCCTCGTCGTACGGGGTGAGGACCTCGCGCGGGTCGGCCTCCAGGGGGACGTCGGGGAAGCGGACCCGCTGTCCCGTCCAGTCGCTCACCGTCCGGTCCGGGGCGAAGGGGCGGAAGCCGCCGGGGCGGAACTGGATGCCGCAGACCCGCCCCCGCCCCTCCAGCTTCTGGGTGAACAGCTCCAGTCCGATGCCCGCGATCTCGGCGAAGGGCTCCTGCCCCTCGAACCGCTGGAAGACGATGTTGACCGACGGGTGCGGGACCACGTGCGAGGCGTACGGCTGGGGCAGGTCCCAGTCGATCAGCCAGTAGTGCTCCAGATACGGGCGCAGCGGCTCGGCGGGTTCGCGGCGCCGGAAGCGGACGCGCGCGAAGAGTTCCGCGGCGTCGACGATGCCTCGGGTGTCACGGCGTGGGGCGGCCATGTCGGGATCGTAGGGCGGGGCACCGACAGTCGGCGGAATACGGGGGAGGGGGAGGTCGTTTGCCGGTATAGTTTAATCGTCAACAACTTGGAGGTTGAGCGACCATGCAGTTCGGGATCTTCAGCGTCGGCGACGTCACGCCGGACCCGACGACGGGCCGTACGCCGACGGAGCGCGAGCGCATCAAGGCCATGGTCGCCATCGCGCTGAAGGCCGAGGAGGTCGGCCTGGACGTGTTCGCGACCGGCGAGCACCACAACCCGCCCTTCGTGCCGTCGTCCCCGACCACGATGCTCGGCTATGTCGCCGCGCAGACGGAGAAGCTGGTCCTCTCCACCTCCACGACGCTCATCACCACGAACGACCCGGTGAAGATCGCCGAGGACTTCGCGATGCTCCAGCACCTGGCCGACGGCCGGGTGGACCTGATGATGGGCCGCGGCAACACCGGCCCGGTGTATCCGTGGTTCGGCCAGGACATCCGCCAGGGCATCAACCTCGCCATCGAGAACTACGCGCTGCTGCGTCGCCTGTGGCGTGAGGACGTCGTGAACTGGGAGGGCAAGTTCCGGACGCCGCTGCAGGGCTTCACGTCCACGCCGCGGCCGCTGGACGGGGTCCCGCCGTTCGTCTGGCACGGCTCGATCCGCTCGCCGGAGATCGCCGAGCAGGCCGCGTACTACGGCGACGGCTTCTTCCACAACAACATCTTCTGGCCGGCCGACCACACCAAGCAGATGGTCGAGCTCTACCGGACGAGGTACGCGCACTACGGGCACGGGACGCCGGAACAGGCGATCGTCGGGCTCGGCGGCCAGGTCTTCATGCGGAAGAACTCGCAGGACGCGGTGCGGGAGTTCCGCCCGTACTTCGACGTCGCGCCGGTGTACGGCCACGGGCCCTCCCTCGAGGACTTCACGGACCAGACGCCGCTCACCGTCGGCTCCCCGCAGCAGGTGATCGAGAAGACCCTGTCCTTCCGGGAGTACGCCGGTGACTACCAGCGTCAGCTCTTCCTGGTGGACCATGCCGGGCTGCCGCTGAAGACCGTGCTGGAGCAGATCGACATGCTGGGCGAGGAGGTCGTACCGGTGCTGCGCGAGGAGTTCGCGAAGGGCCGTCCGGCGGACGTGCCCGAGGCGCCGACGCACGCGTCGCTGCTGGCCGCGGTGGAGAAGGAGGTCGTGGCATGAGGCTCGTCGTCGTGTCGGCGGGGCTGGGCGTGCCGTCGTCCACGCGGCTGCTGGGGGACCGGCTGGCCGCGGCCGTGGGCCGGCAGACCCCGGTGGAGGTGCAGGTCGTGGAGCTGCGCGAGCTCGCGGTGGAGATCGCGCACAACTTCACGAACGGGTTCCCGGGGCGGAATCTGTCGGCCGCGCTCGAGGCGGTGACGGAGGCGGACGGGCTGATCGTCGTCACGCCCGTCTTCTCGGCGTCGTACAGCGGACTGTTCAAGTCCTTCTTCGACGTGATCGAGCCGGACGCCCTGGTGGGCAAGCCGGTGCTGATCGCGGCGACCGGCGGCACGGCCCGGCACTCGCTGGTGCTGGAACACGCGCTGCGTCCGCTGTTCGCGTATCTGAAGGCCGTGGTCGTCCCGACGGGGGTCTACGCCGCCTCGGAGGACTGGGGCGCGGAGGGCCTGGACGGACGGATCGAACGGGCCGCGGGAGAGCTGGCGGGGCTGATGGCGGGGCTCACCAAGAGGGCCACGACGGAGGTCGAGCCCGGGTTCGTGCCGTTCGAGCAGCAGCTCGCCGCGCTTCGACCCACAGGGTGAGAGGACGGTAGGGGCGCCGCCTTGGTTGCGCCCCAGGGGTGAGAGGCCAGTAAGAAGGGCGCCCGGTGAGCTGCTCATCACGTCGTACGACACCTGGACCTTGGCAGACTGGAGCCGTGTCCCAAACTGTGCTGCTCGCCGAAGACGACCGCGCCATCCGTCACGCCCTGGAGCGCGCCCTGACCCTGGAGGGCTACCAGGTCACCGCGGTCGCCGACGGCGTGGAGGCGCTGGCGCAGGCCCACCGGACCCCGCCGGACGTGCTCCTGCTGGACGTGATGATGCCCGGCATCGACGGCCTCCAGGTCTGCCGGGTGCTGCGCGCCGAGGGCGACCGCACCCCGATCCTCATGCTCACCGCCCTCGTCGAGACCGCGGACCGCATCGCCGGCCTGGACGCCGGCGCCGACGACTACGTGGTCAAGCCGTTCGACGTCGAGGAGGTCTTCGCACGGCTGCGTGCGCTGCTGCGCCGTACCAGCGCGGACGGCGCGCCCGTGGCCGACGTACCGAAGGAGCCCCCGGCCTCCGCCGACCGGCAGATCCAGGCCGCCGGACTGCGCATGGACGTGCAGGCGCGGCGGGCCTGGCGCGGGGAGCGCGAGCTGGAGCTGACGCGGACCGAGTTCGAGCTGCTGGAACTGCTCGTGCGCAACGCCGGGATCGTCCTCGACCACTCCACCATCTACGACCGCATCTGGGGCTACGACTTCGGGCCCGGCTCCAAGAACCTCGCCGTGTACGTCGGCTACCTGCGCCGCAAGCTCGACGAGCCGGGCGCGCCCGCGCTGATCCACACGGTGCGGGGTGTGGGTTACGTGCTGCGGGAGGACTGAGTGGGCCGGCTCAGGCGGCTGCTGGCGAGACGGCGGCCCGGGCTGGTGTCCCTGCGTACGACGTTCGCCGTGTCCTTCGCGGCCGTCACTGCTGCCGTCACCGTGCTGGTCGGCGTCCTGTCGTACAGCGCGGCCGCGCGGCTGGTGCGGGTCGACCAGGAGTCCGTGTTCGACCAGGTCGTGCAGGACCTGCGCGACGAGGTGCGCCAGCACCGGATGACGACGGACGACTTCTCGTCCTCGGCGCCGGGCCACGACATCGTCCGGCCGGCCCGCACCGATGTGCAGGTGCTGGGGGCGGACGGCAAGGTCGTCGACACCGGCAGCCCGGGCCTGCCCGTCACCGCCGCCGACCGGTCCATCGCGGCGGACCGGACCGCCGGGAAGATGGTCGAGCACAAGGACGTCAACGTCGCCGAGGACGTGTACCGCATCGCCACCGTCTCCCTCGGTGACCGGCGGGGCGCGGTGCAGGTCGCGCAGGAGTTCAGCGACACCGAGGACCTGCTGCGGGCGCTGCAGCAGCGCACGCTGATCCTGATGGGCGCGGTGGTGACCGCCGCGGGCCTGTTCGGCTGGTGGCTGGCGCGCCGCATCACCCGGCGGCTGATCATCCTGACCTCGGCGGCGGAGGACGTCGCCCGCACCCGGCGGCTCGGCATCGAGGTGCCCGTCACCGGCTACGACGAGGTGGGCCGCCTCGGCCGCGCCTTCGACCGCATGCTGGGCCGCCTCGCGCAGTCCGAGGAGGACCAGCGGCGCCTGGTCCAGGACGCCGGGCACGAGCTCCGTACGCCGCTCACCTCCCTGCGTACGAACATCTCGCTCCTGCGCCGCATCGACGAACTGCCTCCTTCCACCCGCGACGAGCTGGTCGCGGACCTCACCCAGGAGGCACGCGAACTCACCGACCTGGTCAACGAGTTGGTGGACCTGGCGGCCGGGCAGTCCGACACCGAGCCGCCCCAGCGGGTCGACATCGCCGACATCGCCGAGGACGTGGCCGGGCTCGCCCGGCGGCGCTCGGGACGTCACATCACCGTCCGCGCGAGCGGCGACACGACGACCGACGGGCGCCCCGGGATGCTCCAGCGCGCGATCTCCAACCTCGTCGAGAACGCGGCCAAGTTCGACCGCGACGGCACCGGGCCCATCGAGATCGCCGTCTCCGGGCCCGCCCGGTCCGGCACGGTCCGCGTCGAGGTCCTCGACCGCGGCCCCGGTATCGCCGACTGCGACCTGATCCGCATCTTCGACCGCTTCTACCGCGCGGCGGACGCCCGCTCCCTGCCGGGCTCAGGCCTCGGCCTGTCGATCGTCCGCGAGGTGGCCATGGCCCACGGCGGCGCCCCGTTCGCACTCCAGCGGGACGGGGGCGGCTCGGTGATCGGCTTCACGGTGGGCGGGGCACCGGGGGGCGGGGGGCGCGACGGGGGCTGAGGGGCGGCTGGGCTCCGACGGGGGTCCGGTCTCCGACGGGCACCTCGTCCGGGCGGTGCAGGAATCGGCCGAAGGAAGTACGGGCCCCGGTGTGCGCGTCTTCCGCCACGGATCGGCTGCCGCCGTCCCCGACCACATCAGCCTGTGGGGCCTGCGTCTGAAGATCTGCCAGAGCTTCGACCAGTGGGCCAACGTCCGTCCCGTGCACTTCCTGCCGGGTGTGCAGAGCCCGTTGCGCAAGGCCGACGACACCGATCTCGACCGGGTCGTCGTCCGGGAGAACAGCGAGGGCGAGTACGCCGGTCTCGGCGGACGCAACCTCGGCGGGCGCGGGCCGGGCGGTGAAGTCGCCGTCCAGTCCGCCCTGTTCACCGAGGTGGGCTGCGAACGCATCATGCGCTTCGCCTTCGACCTGGCCCGCACCTGGGCCCACCGGAAGGTCTCGTCGGTGACGAAGAGCAACGTCCAGCAGTACGGCATGGTCCTGTGGGACGACGTGTTCAAGCGGGTCGCCGCCGACTACCCGGACGTGGAGACGGAGAGCGTCCTGGTCGACGCCATGTCCGCGAAGTTCGTCCTGCGCCCCGAGGAACTGTCGGTGGTCGTCGCCTCAACCCTCAACGCCGACATCCTCTCCGACCTGGGCAGCGCGCTGGCGGGCAGCCTGGGCCCGGCGGCGAGCGCCAACCTCAATCTCGAGCGCCGCTTCCCGAGCATGTTCGAGCCGGTGCACGGCTCCGCGCCGGACATCGCCGGGCAGGGCCTGGCCAACCCCGTCGGCGCGGTGGTCAGTGCGGCCCTGATGCTGGACCACTTCGGCCTCCCCGACCAGGCGGCCCGTCTGAACAAGGCCATCGAGTCGACCACGGCCGCCGGCATCCTCACCCGCGACGTCGGCGGTACGGCCGCCACGGAGGACGTCACCAAGGCCCTGATCGACGTGCTGGGGGCGTGAGCTCGTCCCGGTTCGCCTCATGTCGCGCCGGCGGACCGGGACGGCGGGTTTCCGTGGTGGCGCCCGCCTACCGCAACGGCGCCGTGTCCAGCAGGTCCCGCGCCATCAACTGCGCGGGGCGCGCCGTCTGTTCGGCGATCCGGCGGAAGGTCTCCTGGGCCGGGCGGGCCGGCCAGGCGGGCGGCAGGTGGCGGGCCGGGAGGCGGGGATCCGTGCGGATGGTCCAGAGCCATTCGCTGACCAGACGCAGCCGGGTGCCGATGGGGTCCTCGCCGGAACCGGTGCCGAGGTGGGCGGTCCAGCGCTTGTCGAAGGTGACGTAGCGGGCGGCGATGGACTCCAGGTCCCAGGTGTCGCTGATCATCCGCTCGATGTCGGTCACCTCGGCCGCCCGGGCGTGGAAGATCTTCACGTGGGCCGAGAGACCGAGCTCCGAGACCGGGCCGGAGACGTCGACGTCACCCGGCGCGATCCACAGCCCGCTGTACAGCGCACCGAATCCGGACCAGGTGAGGCGTGAACGCAGGTCGTGGCGCTGGCGCTTCCAGGAGTCGGGCAGGGAGAACCCGAGCAGGGTCCAGGAGCCGTCCCAGTCGTCGTTGACCGCGCCCTGCTTCCAGATGCGGGTACGGCCGTCCTGCAGGACACGGGTGGCCTGCGGGGTGAGACCGAAGTACATCCTGCGGCCCTCGCGCTGGCGCCGCAGCAGACCGCGGTTGACCATGCGGGTGAGGGTGGAGCGTACGGCCTGTTCACCGACCCCGACACGACCGAGCACGTCGATGATGCTGCCCGAGTAGACGCACAGATCGCCCTCCTCCAGCACATGGTTGCCGAAGAAGGCGAGCATGAGCGACTGGGGGCGCGGCGCCGGGCCGTCCACGAGGTCGCTGTCCGAGGTGTCCAGGATGTCTTCGTCCTCCACGGGGGCAAGAGTACGGCCGCCGGCTTTGGACGCGGTGGGCGGCCGCACCAGGTGAAGGTGCCGCGCCGGTCCGTCAGTCGTCTGCGGCACCGTCGTGTCTGGTCGCGCAGTTCCCCGCGCCTCTGCCTGCGGCGACGCCGCAAACCCGGCTTCGCTTACGTGACTTCGCCCGCGGTGCGTCCATGCCGCCTGCCTGCTCCGGCGGGATCCGGGGGGCCTTGCGTCTGCCAGGCCCGGGACATGGCCGGTTTGCATCTGCTTCACATACCGTTCCTTTGAACTCTCAAGATGTCATGACATGCTCGCCGCTCGGCGTGTGATCGTCCCGGCCTTTTGTGAGAGCGAATGCCAGTGAACGTGAAAAGCCATGTGCGGGAGCATCCTTGACCGGGCGGCAGCGGGGACGCCCCGAGCGGCCGCTCGATCCCGACGCGGGGCCGGTGCAGCGCTTCGCCCACGAGCTGCGGTCACTGCGTGCGCAGGCCGGCTCCCCGTCGTACCGGACGATGTCCGAGCAGGCCCGTGTCTCGGTGGCCGCCCTGTCCCGCGCGGCCTCGGGCGAGCGGCTGCCGTCGGTCGCGGTCGTGCGGGCGTACGCGCAGGCCTGCGGGGCCGATCCGGACGCGTGGGAGGGTCGGCTGGACGCGGCGGCCGACGAGGTCGCCTCCTGCGACACGGCCGAGGGGGAGTCGCCGTACCAGGGACTGGCCCGGTTCGAACCGGGCGACCAGGAGCTGTTCTTCGGCCGGGACGAACTGGCCGAGGACACGGTGCAGTTGATGAAGGAGCACCTGTTCGCGGTGCTCGTCGGCGCGTCCGGCAGCGGCAAGTCCTCGCTCCTGCGGGCCGGCGTGATGCCCCGCCTGCAGAAGGTCGTGCAGGAGCTGGGCTGCGACGCGGAGCTCCGGCTGATCACGCCCGGCGCCCGGCCCGCCGCCACCCACGCCCGGCTGCTGGCACCGGCGCCGGGGGAGCCCTCCAGGGCCTGTCCGGCGGATCATGTCGGCGTCGCGGGGTCTGGCACGCACTCCCCCGGAGGGGGGACCCCCATCGCGTCGACGCCCTCCTCCGCCTTGCAGCTGCACGCTCCCCCACGCTCGAACAACCTCGCGCGGGGGCACGCCCATGACCCCGCTCGGGGCGGCCAAGATGCACAGTCTCCCGAGGCCGGCCTGATCCGCCGGACAGGCCCTCGTATCGTCGTGGTCGACCAGTTCGAGGAGATCTTCACGCTCTGCCGGGACCGGGCCGAACGCTGGCGGTTCGTCGACCAGTTGCTCGCCGCCAAGGACTCCGGCGGCCGGCTGCGCGTGGTCGTCGCCGTCGGCGCCGGCTTCCACGGCCGGTGTGCCGAACACCCGGGTCTCGCCGAGGCGTTGCGGCACACGAGCCTGACGGTCGGGCCGATGACCCGCGAGGCGCTGCGGGACGCGGTCGTCAGACCGGCCACAGCGGCGGGCCTGAGGGTCGAGCGGGAGCTCACCGCCCGCATCGTCGAGGAGGTCCACGACCAGCCCGGCGCGCTGCCGATGCTCTCGCACGCCCTGCGCGAGACCTGGCGGCGCAGGCGCAGTGGAGTGCTGACACTGGCCGCGTACGAGGAGGCGGGCGGCGTCCATGGAGCGATCGCCGCGGCGGCCGAGGAGGTCTACGGCGGACTCTCCCCCGACCAGGCCGGCACCGCCCGGCGACTCCTGCTGGCCCTCATCGCCCCCGGCGACGGCACCGCCGACTCCCGCCGCCCGGTCCGCCGGGCCGATCTGCGCGAGTGGCCGGACCCCGAGGTGCCCATCGTCCTCGAACGGCTCTCCCGCGCCCGGCTCATCACCGTGGACGAGGAGAACGTCGAACTCGCCCACGAGGCCCTGATCACCGGCTGGCCCCGGCTGCAGTGCTGGATCGAGGAGAACCGCGAGCGGCTGCGCATGCACCGCCACCTCACCGAGGCCGCCCGCAACTGGCAGGAGCACGGCCGCGATCCTGGCACCCTCTACCGGGGCGTCCATCTCGCCCTGGCCGACGTCCTGTTCACCCGCGAGCGGCACGACGACGACCTCACCGCACGGGAGCGCGCCTTCCTCTGCGCCTCCCGGGTGGCCCACCGCATGGAGCGCTGGACGGCCGCCCGGATGCAGCGCCGCATACGAAGACTCGTCCTCGCCCTCACCTGCGTCATGGCCGGCGCCCTGGTCGCCGGCCAGATCGCCTGGCACGAGAGCGACGTTGCCGAGGGGGAGCGCAGCCTCGCCGGGGCCCGCCAGGCCGCCGACTTCGCCGACCGGGACCGGGTGACCGACCCCCGTACCAGGACCCTGCTCAGCATCGCCGCCTGGCGGCTCGCCCAGCTGCCCGAGAGCCGCGCGGCCCTCTTCGACGCCCTCGCCGAACCCGAGCGCGACGCCTTCACCGACCCGGACCAGAACGACGAAACCCGCGACTTCCTCACCGACTCCGGGCGCACCCTGCTCAGCGTGGGCGGCGGCAGCTGGTCGGCCTGGGACGTGGCCACCCACAGCCGTACGGGATCGGGACGGCTGCCGGACCTTCCGGTGACCGCGGTCAGCCTCGACGGACGGACCCTCGCACTGGCCGGCACCGACGCCGACTCCCACGCCGGGCGACGGCTGTGGCGGCTGCCGGCGGTGACGGAGGGCCCCGCCGAGACGCAGAACCCTTCAGGCCTGCAGGATCCGGATCCCGTCGGATATCAACAGGACCCCGTCGGCCACCGAACGGCGGCCGACTCGAACCTCGGCGTCGACGCCTATGTCGTCAACGGCCCTGATACGACGGCGCAGTTGCGCGCGTTCACGGACGACCCGGTGGTGCTGGAACGTTCCGTCGCCGATGTCGTCGTCCCGAGCGCGGACGCGCAGCTGGCGGCCGTCTGCGCGCAGGACGGGCCGCTCACACTGCGGGACATCGTCCACCACCGCACCGTGTCGGGGGAGTGGCAGAACTCGCCGGCGGTGGACTGCTCGTCCGCCTCCCTCGTCTTCGACCGGGCCGGGACACACCTCGCGGCGGTCTCCGACACCGGGATACACGTCTGGGACACGGCCTCCGGACGGCAGCTCGCGCACCTCGCCCAACCGGGCGCCTCCCACCTGGCGTTCACCCCGGACGGGCGGTTCCTGGCGGCGGCCGGGCAGGACGGGACGACGGTCTGGCGCATATCGGCGGCCACGGCACCGGTGTTCCGCCACACCCTGACCGACGGGCCCGTCACCGCCCTCGCCTGGGACCCCGCCGCCCCGACCCTGCGCTGTCTCACCGGCAGCACGGTCCACTCGCTCGACCTCACGGTGCCCCTCACCTCCCCGTGGCTCGACCGGCCGCTGGACCACGAGACGCTCGGCCCGGACGGCCGCCTGCTGGCCACCGCCGAACGGCACGGCGACCGCTACCGCTTCCACCTGCGCGACACCCGCACCGGCCGTGTGGTCGCCGAACCGCCCGCCCTCGAGGCGCCCGGACGCACCCACGCCGCACCACTCATGACGTTCAGCCCCGACGGCCGGGCCTTCGCCTACGGCATCGGCGACCCAGACGCGTCCGGCGCCCGGTTCGTCATATGGAATACGACAACTCACCGCGTACAGGCGGCAGTTCATCCGAGCGGCTCGCCTACCGTCCGCTCGATCGCGCTCGCCCCGGGCGGCCGGGAACTGCTGCTCTCCCGGGCGACCGCCACCGGCTCGCCCACCGGCGAGGTGTGGAACACCGCCCGCGGCACGCGGACCGACCGGCCCGAGGACCTGGCCGCCACCCTGAAGTCCGCCCTGGCCTCCGGTTTCGCCGGCCCTGTCACCGCCCTGCCCTACGGCCTGGACACCGACGTACCCCTCGATTCCGACGGCGACGCGGACCTCCTCGCTCTCAGCCCCGACGGCGCCCACCTCGCCACCGGCGGCGACTTCGGCAGCGTCACGGTGTGGCACGGCCGCAGGGAACGCCACCGGGAGGCCGTCCTCCCGCCCGCCGCCGGAGCCCGCGTCACCGCGCTCGCCTTCAGCCCCGACGGCCGCACCCTCGCGGTGGGTTACGGCTCCGGCGCGCTGCGCCTGTGGGACACCGACACCCGGCAGCCGCTCGGCGGCAGCCTCAACACGCCGGGCGACGCGATCCGTTCGCTCGCCTTCGGTGCGCACGGCGACTCCGTCTACGCCAGCAGCGCGCACGTCCCCGTCCAGCGGTACGCCGTCGGTCCCGCCCAGGTCGTCGCCCGGCTCTGCGCGCGGGCCGGACGGAACCTGACCGCCAACGAATGGCGTACGTACCTTCCCGATGTGCCCTTCCGGCGGCTGTGCGACGTCTCCGGCTCGGCCGATCCGGTCGCGGAAACCGGTCCCGCACCGGCCGCGACTCCCCATCCGACCGCGGCTCCGGCGCCGGAGGGTGCCCTCTCGTCCTCGCATGCCGCCCGGAAGCCCGCGTCCCGTAAGCACGCGTCCCAGAGGCCCGGCGCGCGTGTGCACGGCACCGGGAAGCACACCGCCGTGAAGTCCCCCGAGGCGCGCCGCGAAGCCGCTGCCCCCTCGGCCGCCGAGGCGCATCCGCACGCCATGTCGCGAAAAGCCGCCCGTTCGGAGTCGGGGAAGAACGGCCGGGGCAACGGCACGAATGATCACGGCCGCTCCTAGGAAAGGCCCTGGCAGCGCGGGGGCCGCGGTCCGAGTCGGACGGACCGCGGCCCTGATCAATGGGACGTGAACGGGCGGTCACAGGTCCGATTTTCGCCTGCCGTTGGGTTGTTTACGCCTCTGACCTGCATTGATAGACAAATCCGGGCCGCCAAGAGTGGGGGTCAACCGGTCCGCTGCACTCCCCGGTCAGTGAAACCGGCGGGCAGCCGACGGCAACCCCGTCGGCTGCCCGGAAACCAGCTGTACCCCCCACACCGACGTTCGCTGCCGTCGGTATCCGACCCTCTCCCCTCACTGGAGTGATCGATGGCATTCGCGCGCCGCAAGACCGCTTCCCCCAAGCGCACCCTCCGCACCGCCGGGGCCGTCGCGGCCCTGACCCTGGGTGCCTCGCTGATGGCGGCCCCGCAGGCCTCCGCGGCGGACAGCCCGACCACGAAGGAGCTTCTGGACGCCTGCAGTTGGGCGGACCTGTGCGAGTTCCACGCGACGAACTACTGGACGTACACCGGCCCGAACCACCAGGTCGGCACCACCGCGTACAACTGCGCGAGCCAGACCAACCAGCACCGTATCGACTGGTCGGACACGACCGGCTCCACGAACACCTTCGGCATCTCGATCAGCGCGAGCTACGAGTTCTTCAAGGTGTTCACGGTCGGCGTCGAGACCAGCTACAGCCACAGCTGGGAGGCCTCGCACACGGACACCGAGAGCAACACGGTGAACGTTCCGGCCGGTTACAAGGGCTGGATCGAGCGCGGTACGGCCAAGCAGCAGGCGACGGGCTGGTACGAGATCCACTTCGGGAAGCGCTACTACGGCCACTACATCTGGTACGTCAACAACTACCAGTCGTCCGGCTTCAACTCCGACAGCCCCAACAAGGGCTACGTCAACTTCAAGGACGCGAAGATGACCTCCGGCGAGCGCTCCGCCCACTGCAACTGAGACCGGGCGACAGCATGTGGTGCTCCGTGACTCCGGGAATCCGCCCCCGGCTCCGCCTCGCCGCGGCCGCCCTCTGCTCACTGGTCCTGCTGACCGGGTGCGCGGCGGGCGCACAGAACAAGCCCAACACCTCCTACGCGGACGGCGACGGCCCGACGGTGATCGGCACCGACACCTCCGCGGAGAGCCGGGTGGTGGCGGCCATGTACGGCGAACTCCTCACCAGGGCCGGACAGAAGGTGGTGACGGCGAAGACCCGCTACTCGTCTCCCGCCGCCAGCGCCAAGGCCGTGGTGGCGGGGAAGCTCGGGCTGGCTCCCGCCTACGAGAGCACCCTGCTGCGTACGTTCCCGGACGGCGACACCCTGCCCGGGAACATGTCGGCGACGCTGAGCATGGCGCTGCCGATGGGCATCACCGCCCTGCCCCCGGCCGCCGCCCAGCGCGGCGTCGTCCTCGCGGTCACCCAGGCCACGGCCCGGCGCCACGACCTGCACAGCCTCTCCGGCCTCCGCAAGGCCGGCAGCCGCCTCACCCTCGGCGGCTCCGCGTCCTCGGCCCCCGACGCCCCCACACCCTCGTCGTTGAAGAAGGTGTACGGCGTCACTCTCACCACCGCCGGCACCTCGGCCAACGCCGATGTCCTGGCCCTGCGCGGCACGGACCCGTCCATCACCGAGGACAAGCTGGTCGTGCTGGCCGACCCCGAGGGCGTCATCCCGCCCGAGCACGTCTTCCCGCTCATCCAGGCCCCCTACGCCGGCCTGGCCGCGAGAAAGGCCCTGGCCCGAGTCAACTCGGCGCTCACCACGGACCAGTTGGCCGCGCTCGCCGCCTCCGTCGACACGGGCGGGTCGCCCGCCGAGGCGGCGCGGAACTGGCTGAAGTCCAAAGGGCTGCTCAGCTGATCCCCCGCACTTGATCCCCCTCACTCGAACAGGACGGTGGTAGTGAAATGCGTGACCTCAGAAGGAAGTTCGCGGTCGCGGCGCTGACCGCGGGTGTCGTCGTCGGCGGCCTGGCCGTCCCCACGACGGCCGGCGCGGACTCGGTCAAGGCCGTTCAGATCACGGTCTGCAACGACGCGAGCGTGGAGCAGCTGTTCTGGGTCAAGGGCTACAACCAGCACGGCGACTGGGACGACTCGCCCATCTGGAAGGTCAACGGCGGGACCTGCGCGACCGGTTGGGACTACTGGTGGCAGCAGGACCGGTCCGTCGAACTCCACTACAAGCGCGGCAACGCCGGGTGGACCTGGAAGCAGGCGTACGTCCCCAGGACCAAGGACCGGACGACGACGCTTCGACTGTCGTAGAACCTCGGCCGGACACACACCCGGGGCGGGACTCGAAAGGGTCCCGCCCCGGGCGTGCTCACGCCACGGGCCTCACCGGCGCCACGCTCAGGTGAGTTCCTTCGGTTCGTGCAATGCCGTGTCGGCGGGGCCGTGAGCGAAGCGGGTGAAGCGGACCCGCAGCCCCTCCCGCTCCGGCGAACAGCAGAAGGGGCCGGCCGTTGCAGGGACCTCCGGTGGCAGTGGCGCCAGCCGGACCATGCGCCAGGGACCGTCCTCGCAGCGGGCGCGGACGGTCACCGCGTCTCCGGCGCGGCTGGCCCGAACGGTCACCGGACGGCCGTGCCACTCGGGCACCGGCGCCACCGACCAGTCCGAAACCCCGTGGGTGACGACCGCGCCCAGCTGCGGGAGACCGTCCGACATCTCGATGCCCGCCTTGATCCACGTCCCGGCGTCGACGCGGACCATCAGGCCGGCCTGGTCGTAGAGCGTGTCGAAGTCCGCGAGGAAGGTCACTTCGATCGCGCTGTCCTGCGGGAAGTCGTGGAGCAGCGCATGCCCGTCGTCGCGGACGAAACCGTAGCTGGTGGTCCGCCAGAAGTCACTGCGGCCGCGTGCGGTGACCAGGAGATCGGTCCCGTCGCTCTCGGTGTGCAGGGGCTGGTTGAGCCAGGCGGCCTCGTGCCAGGGGATCACGCGTTGCTGCTGCATGTGCCGTCCTTGTCTGCGGATGCGGAGGATGCTCAGCAACATACGCCGGGCCAACTTTCCTTGGTCCCGCGGGAGATGAGGATCCCGGGCCGAAATCCCTACGGAGATGAGCACCCGTACTCATGCCTGCCCTCGCGCTCCGGTCCACCGTTGAGAACACCCCCCCCACGGACCCGATCCGAAGGGACCCGCGATGCCGATGCCGAAAGCCTCCCGCCCGCGCCGCCTCCCGTGGCTGCGGCGGCTGGTCGCGCTCGCCACGGACAACTGGCCCGCCCGCGGTTATCTGGCGGCCTTCGCCGCCTCCGTGCCGGCCGCGTTCGTCTTCCCGGACAGCGTCTGGGCCATGGCACCCATGCTGTTCACGGAACCCCTCTCCTTCCTGGGCGTGGCCCTCCCCGTCGGCCCCGGCAGCGTGGACGGCAGCGGCCCCGCCGCGGTGCTTACCTCCGCCGCCACGGGCGCCTGGCTGCTCCTGTGCGTCCTCGTGAACGCCGCCGCGATCGGTGCCCTGGCGCACCATGTCCGCGACGTCCGGCACGCGTGAAGCCCTCGTACTGCTCCCAAGAGAAAGGAACGGACATGGCGCGCTCCACACGCCCCCGACTGCACAGGATCCGGGCCCTGTTGGCGCCCGCGGTGGACAACTGGCTCGCGCGCGGCTACCTCGCGGTGGTCGCCGCGTCGCTGGGGTTCTTCCTGTACGCCGTGTATCTGTCGCCGGACCCGGGCTTCGCCGGCATCTGGCCGATCATGGCCACGGCACCGCTCAGCATGTTCGTGACCCTGCCCCTGATGCTGGTGTCACCGGACTGGGACTCCCCGCTGGCCTGGCTGAGCCCGCTGATCTTCTCCGCCGGGGCGGCCCTGTCCGGCCTGGTCAACGCAGCACTGATCGGCCTGCTCGCCCGCAGGCTGACGGAACGGGAGCCGCGGCCGGCGGCCTGAGCGGCGCCGGTCGGCTACTGCCGAGGCCGGGGTGATCTGACGCTGCACCGCGTCCACGAGAACTGGACCGGTTGGCGCGGCAGGGCCGTCGAACCCCTCGTCCGCGAGGCACTGGCCCGCCTCCTGCCCGATGACCAGCTCGCTGCCGCGCCTGCCATCGGCGCCTACTGGACCCGCACCAACGATGTGGAGATCGACATCGTGGGAGCCGATCGCGCGCCCATCGCCAAGGAACTGCAGTTCGTCGGCTCGGTGAAGTGGCTGGAGAACGCCCCCTTCGACCGCCACGACCTTGCGGCCCTCCTGCGTCACCGCGCCGTGCTCACGCCCGACCCCGTCCCGTTGGTCGCGATCTCCCGGAGTGGCACAAACTGCACGGGGCTGGATGCCGAGTACGGGCCGACGGACCTCCTCGACGCATGGCCTTCCTGAGCCCGACAGGACCTACGACAAAGGGCGGGGCCCCAAGACCCCGCCCGCTGTTCGACAGACCCCGCCTCAGGGCCAGACCAAGCAATACGGCTGATGCCCCGCCTCATGCAACCGATGGCTGAAGTCCTGCCACTCGTGCAGCAGCTGGTACACGTTGAACGCATCCCGCGGTCCACCCCGGTCCGGCACCGTCGACCAGATGAACGCCGCCGCGCCGACCGCCTCCTCGCCTATGCCGCGCAGGGGGTCGACCACCGTCATCGGGAGCTTGACCACCGCGTAGTCGGGATGCAGGACGACCAGTTCCAGGGGCGGGACCTTGTGGAGGGGGACGCCCTCTATGCCGGTCAGGACCATCGCCGCCATCGTCTCCGGCTTGATCTTGGTGAACATGCCGTTCATGCCGAGCTCGTCGCCGCCGAGTTCCTCGGGGCGCATCGAGATCGGGACGCGGGCCGCGGTCGCGCCGTCCGGCGCGCCGAAGTACTTGTACGTCACCCCCACCCGACCACCATTCCTGCTCCCTGCCCGGAGCTGCTCGACCCGGCGGTCGATCCGCCGGTCGATCTGCTCGGGCTCACCCGGTACACCCTGTGTCCGACGTGCCTCGGCAGCTTCCTCCGCCTCGCGTCGGTGCCTTCCCCGCCGGGCACGTCGAGGACCGAGGTCATCAGTCCCCTCGCCCAGTCCGCCACCGCGATGCATATCTCCACCCGACTGCTTTTCTAGGACGCGCAGGCCCCGCTGCGCAACCCGATCATCGTGTCAGTGACCTCCCCCACGGCCGCCCGCCGAAACGTGCGTTGAAACACCTGTCCGCAGGATCTTCGCAGTCCCTGAACAAGGCCCTGCAGACCTTGTCGTACATCTATACGTACGCCGAAGTCGTTTGAGCTGTGTGTATCAGGTCCCAGTTTCGCAGATCGAACCGGGCCGCGACTGTCCCCGCGGTCAGCAGCGGTGCCCGCTGCCGTGCGGTTCTGCTGGCCTACCCTGAGGAGGTCACAGCCAACCGGAGTCCGAGAAGGTCGGAGAAGTCGCTGGTCATGAGCGAACTGCCATATCCATACGAAGCACCCGTGTCGCAGGCGCTGTTCGACCGTGCGGCCGCCGTCACGCCCGGTGGCGTGAACTCACCGGTGCGCGCCTTCCGCGCCGTGGGCGGTACGCCCCGGTTCATGGTGTCCGGTCGTGGTCCGTACCTGACGGATGCCGATGGGCGGGAGTACGTCGATCTCGTCTGTTCGTGGGGTCCGATGATCCTCGGTCACTCGCACCCCGACGTCATCGCCGCAGTCCAGGACGCCGTCTCGCGCGGCACCTCCTTCGGTACGCCCGGTGAGGGCGAGGTCGCGCTCGCCGAGGAGATCGTCGGGCGGGTCGAGCCCGTGGAGCAGGTGCGGCTGGTCAGCAGCGGGACCGAGGCCACGATGAGTGCCATCCGGCTGGCCCGTGGGTTCACCCGGCGCTCCAAGGTGATCAAGTTCGCCGGGTGTTATCACGGTCACGTCGACTCGCTGCTGGCCGCGGCGGGCAGTGGTGTCGCCACGTTCGCCCTTCCCGACACCCCGGGTGTCACGGGCGCCCAGGCCGGCGACACCATCGTCCTCCCTTACAACGACCTCGAGGCCGTCAACGAGGCCTTCCACCGGCACCCCGGCGAGATCGCCTGCGTGATCACCGAGGCCTCGCCCGGCAACATGGGCGTCGTCCCGCCCCGGCCCGGCTTCAACCAGGGGCTGAAGGACGCCTGCTCCAAGAACGGCGCCCTCTTCATCTCCGACGAGGTGATGACCGGGTTCAGGACCAGCAGGGCGGGTTGGTACGGCATCGACGGCGTGCGGCCCGACCTCATGACCTTCGGCAAGGTCATGGGCGGTGGCTTCCCCGCCGCCGCCTTCGGCGGGCGCGCCGACGTCATGGGGCACCTCGCCCCCGCCGGGCCCGTCTACCAGGCCGGCACCCTCTCCGGGAACCCGATCGCCACCGCGGCCGGTCTCGCCCAGCTCCGCCTCCTCGACGACGCGGCCTACGGCAAGGTCGACTCCGTGTCGCAGACGATCCAGGGGCTCGTGACCGACGCCCTGAGCAAGGAAGGCGTCGCGCACCGGCTGCAGAGCGCCTCCAACATGTTCTCCGTCTTCTTCACGGACCGTGAGGTCCGCGACTACGAGGGCGCCAAGAAGCAGGAGTCCTTCCGCTTCACCGCCTTCTTCCACTCGATGCTGGCGCAGGGCGTCTACCTCCCGCCCTCGTCCTTCGAGTCCTGGTTCGTGTCCACGGCCCACGACGAGCAGGCCGTACAGCGCATCGCCGACGCCCTCCCGGCGGCGGCCCGAGCAGCGGCGGAGGCAACCGCGTGAGCGAGAGCACCAACACGGCAGGCAGCGACATCACCGTCGTACACCTCATGCGCCACGGTGAGGTCGCCAACCCGGACGGGATCCTCTACGGCCGCCTCGCCGGCTACCACCTGTCCGAGCTCGGCCGGCAGATGGCCGACCGGGTCGCCGAGCACCTCGCCTCGCGCGACATCACATACGTCTGCTCCTCCCCGCTGGAGCGGGCGCAGGAGACGGCGACCCCGATCGCCAAGGCGCACGGGCTCGACCTCGCGAGCGACGAGCGGCTCATCGAGGCCGACAACATCTTCCAGGGAAAGACCTTCGGGGTGGGTGACGGGGCGCTGCGCAAGCCGGCGAACTGGAAGCACCTCGTCAACCCGTTCAAGCCGTCCTGGGGCGAGCCGTACGTGGACATCGTCGTACGGATGATGCAGGCGCTGGACGCGGCCAAGGAGCAGGCGCGGGGGCACGAGGCCGTGCTCGTCAGCCACCAACTGCCCATCTGGACGGTGCGGTCGTACGTCGAGAAGCGGCGGCTGTGGCACGACCCGCGCAAGCGGCAGTGCACGCTCGCCTCGCTGACGACCTTCACGTACCAGGGCGACAAGCTCGTGTCCGTCGGCTACAGCGAGCCGGCCCGGGACCTCGTCCCGGCCCATCTCCTCGCGGGCGCCAAGCCGGTGAAGGGGAAGGACAAGGCCTTCGGCGCCTGAGGAATCCTCCAAGGGGGGCGCGAGGCGCCCCTTTTGAGAGGCAAGAAATCCCCTTTGGGTTCCCATGACTCGCTTGTGACATTTGTTGCGAGATCGACGTGATCGAGGGGAACCTCCCGCTTCGTCATGTCCTCTGACTGGGTGACCGCCAGAGCACATGACGAATCGGGGTTGTTGGAATGCGCACTCGCAGCGCTCTCACTCGCAGGGGAATGCTCGGTCTCGGCGCGGGCGCCGCGGCCGCCGTCGGACTCTCGGGCTGCGGCACTCTCAAGCCGTCAGACGGGTCGACCCACGACTCGGGTTCCAAGGGCGCCGGATCCGGCGGCAAGAAGCACTCCGCGCGACCTCTCGGTGACGGCTCGACCTCCTACACCGGCAAGCAGCCCCACCAGCCCGCGAAGCCCGAGCCGTTGGAGCCGGGGCAGACCCCGCCGCAGTTCGTGATCTTCTCCTGGGACGGCGCCGGCGAGGTCGGCAACGGCCTCTTCCCGCGCTTCCTCGACCTCGCCAAGCAGCACGGCGCGTCCATGACCTTCTTCCTCTCCGGGCTCTATCTGCTGCCCGAGTCGAAGAAGCGTCTGTACAACCCGCCGAACAACCCGCGCGGCGCCTCCGACATCGGCTACCTCACCGACGAGCACGTGAAGGCCACGCTCACCAACGTCCGCCGCGCCTGGCTCGAGGGCCACGAGATAGGCACCCACTTCAACGGCCACTTCTGCTCGGGCTACGGCACCGTCGGCAACTGGACGCCCGCACAGTGGCGCAGCGAGATCCAGCAGGCCAAGTCCTTCGTGAAGGAGTGGCGCACCAACACCGGCTGGACCGACATGCCCTCCCTGCCCTTCGACTACGACAAGGAGCTCGTCGGCGGCCGCACCCCCTGTCTGCTCGGGCAGAACAACCTGCTGCCCACCGCCAAGAGCCTCGGCTGGCGCTACGACGCCTCCTCGCCCGGCGGCCGCCAGGTCTGGCCCGACAGGAAGCAGGGCATCTGGGACCTGCCGCTGCAGCAGATACCTTCCCCGGGCACAGCTTCGAGGTCCTGTCGATGGACTACAACATGCTCGCCAACCAGTCGATCAACTCGACCCAGGCCCCCGCCTACAACTACCCGGGCTGGCGCACCCAGTCCGCACAGGCGTACATATCCGGATTCAAGCGGTCATACGAGTCGAACCGGGCGCCCTTCTTCATAGGCAACCACTTCGAGCACTGGAACGGCGGCATCTACATGGACGCCGTGGAGCAGGCGTTCAAGCACATCGCGCAGGAGAAGGAGAAGGGCGCGGACGTACGGCTGGTCTCCTTCCGTCAGTTCGTCGACTGGATGGACGTACAGAAGCCGGAGGTGCTCGCCAAGCTGCGCACGCTCGACGTCGGACAGCAGCCGGTCGGTGGCTGGAAGGAGTTCCTGAAGGAGACTCCGTCGAGCTCCTCCTCGCCCACCGGACAGGCCGCCTGAAATGCGGATTTCGGGCGGCAAGGCTCCCGTAAGGGGGGTGCGCAAGATCCCCGGAACGGGCATGCGAAACTTTTCACATGAGTGCCGCCAGCCGCGCCCCCCTGCGCTCGAACCGCGCACGTCGACGTGCCGCCCTGACCACCGCCGGTGCCGCGGTCGCCGCGCTGCTGATGTCCGCCTGCTCGTCCGGGGGGACCTCCGGCGGAGGCGGTGACACCAACTTCGTCATGGGCAAGGACGGCATCTCCACCGCCAAGAAGGGCGAGCGGGCCCAGGCGCCGGACCTGTCCGGCAAGACCGTCGACGGCCAGCAGCTCGACGTCGCCGACTACAAGGGCAAGGTCGTCGTCCTGAACGTCTGGGGCTCCTGGTGTGCGCCCTGCCGCGCCGAGGCACCCAACCTGGAGAAGGTCTACTCGGACCTCAAGTCCAAGGGCGTCCAGTTCGTCGGCATCAACACCCGTGACACCAGCACCCAGAACGCGATCGCCTTCGAGAAGTCGTACGGCGTCACCTTCCCCAGCCTGTACGACCCCACGGGCAAGCTGATGCTCCGCTTCAAGAAGGGCACGCTCAACCCGCAGGCGGTTCCCTCCACGCTCGTCCTCGACCAGGAGGGCAGGATCGCCGCCCGCTCGCTGGCCGCGCTCAGCGAGGACAAGCTGCGCAAGATGATCTCCCCGGTCCTCGCGGAGAAGTGACGTGACCTCAGTCACCACGCTCGCCGCGACGGGCTACAACGACACGGTGCTCAACGGAGCCCTGCTGCTCGCCCTGCCCATCGCGCTGCTCGGCGGACTCGTCTCCTTCTTCTCTCCCTGCGTCCTGCCGCTCGTCCCCGGCTATCTGTCCTACGTCACCGGGGTCGCCGGCACCGACCTCGCCGAGGCCAAGCGCGGGCGGATGGTCGCGGGCGCCTCCCTCTTCGTGCTCGGCTTCACCGCCGTGTTCGTCTCCAGCGGGGCCCTGTTCGGCTTCTTCGGCGACACGCTCCAGGACAACAAGACCATCCTGTCCAAGGTGCTGGGCGTGCTCATGATCCTCATGGGTGTCTTCTTCATGGGGCTGATGCCCTGGATGACCCAGCGTGAGTTCCGCTTCCACAGGAAGCCCGCCACCGGACTGGTCGGCGCCCCGTTCCTCGGCGCGCTGTTCGGCATCGGCTGGACCCCGTGCATCGGCCCGACCCTGGGCTCCGTACTGACCCTGTCCGCCCAGCAGTCGAGCGCGGGCCGCGGGGCCATACTGACCGTCGCCTACTGTCTCGGCCTCGGCGTACCCTTCGTGCTCGCCGCGGTCGCCTTCCGCAAGGCGCTCGGCGCCTTCGGCTGGGTCAAGCGCCACTACGTCTGGGTGATGCGGATCGGCGGCACGATGATGATCGTGACCGGTCTGCTGCTGCTGACCGGTGCGTGGGACCGCATCGTGCAGGACATGCAGTCCTGGTCCGCCGGCTTCACTGTGGGGATCTGATCGATGAGCAAGACCACCGGCACCGACACGACCCCCGAGCGGGCCGACGAGGACCTCGGAGCCGCCGGCTCCCAGCTGTCCACCGCGCCCAGGGAGGACCTGCCCAACCTGCCCTCGCTGGGGGTCATCGGCTGGGCCCGCTGGTTCTGGCGGCAGCTCACCTCCATGCGGGTCGCCCTGCTGCTGCTCCTGCTCCTCTCGCTCGGCGCGATCCCCGGCTCGCTGATCCCGCAGTCCGGCATCGACGAGACGAAGGTCGCCGACTTCCGCAAGGCCCACACCTTCCTCGCCCCGGTCTACGACAAGCTGGGCCTCTTCCACGTCTACAGCTCGGTGTGGTTCTCCGCGATCTACATCCTGCTGTTCGTCTCCCTCATCGGCTGCATCATCCCGCGCACCTGGCAGTTCGTCGGCCAGCTGCGCGGCCGCCCGCCGGGCGCCCCCAAGCGGCTGACCCGGCTGCCCGCCTACACGACCTGGCGCACCGAGACCGAGCCCGAGCAGGTCCGCGAGGCCGCGCTCGCCCTCCTGAAGAAGCGCCGCTTCCGCGCGCACCTCGCCGGTGACGCCGTCGCCGCCGAGAAGGGCTATCTGCGCGAGGTCGGCAACCTCGCCTTCCACATCGCCCTGATCGTGCTGCTGATCGCCTTCGCCTGGGGCCAGCTCTTCAAGTCCGAGGGCAACAAGCTGATCGTCGAGGGCGACGGATTCTCCAACACCCTCAGCCAGTACGACGACTTCAAGTCCGGCAACCTCTTCAGCAGCGACGACCTGGTGCCGTTCAGCTTCACCCTGAACAAGTTCACCGGCACCTACGAGGTGAGCGGCCCCAACAAGGGCACCCCGCGCACCTACCAGGCGGGGCTCACCTACAGCGAGGGCGCCTACGGCAAGGACCGCAAGGCCCTCGTCAAGGTCAACGAGCCGCTGGAGATCGGCGACTCGAAGGTCTACCTCACCGCCCACGGCTACGCCCCCGTCATCACCGTCCGCGACGGCAAGGGCAACGTCGTCTACCGCGATGCCGTACCCCTCCTCCCGCTCGACTCCAACGTCACCTCCACCGGTGTGGTGAAGGTCCTCGACGGCTACAAGAACGCCAAGGGCGTCGGCGAACAGATCGGCATCTCGGCGTTCCTCCTGCCGACCTACACCAAGGGCAGCGAGACGGCCTCCACCTTCCCGGCGCTGCTCAACCCGGTGCTGAACCTGACGCCGTACCACGGAGACCTCGGCGTCAACTCCGGTATCCCGCAGAGCGTGTACCAGCTGGACAAGTCGCACATGAAGGAGTTCAAGGACTCCAAGGGCGCCCAGCTCAGGGACAACCTCAAGCCCGGCCAGACCATGAAGCTCCCGAACGGTGCCGGCACCATCACCTACGAGACCACCAAGCAGTGGGCGAACTTCCAGGTCGTCCAGCAGCCCGGCACCGACTGGGCGCTCGCCGGCTCCCTCGCCGCCATCTTCGGTCTCGCCGGCTCCCTGTTCATCCAGCGCCGCCGCGTCTGGGTGCGCGCGGTGGCCGGCCCCGACGGCGTCACCGTCGTGGAGATGGCCGGACTCGGCCGCAGCGAGTCCGCCAAGGTGCCCGAGGAACTCGGCGACCTCGCCGGGATCCTCTACGACCGGGCGCCGGGCGCGCCCGACCCCGACGAAGACGACAACACCACCCCCGACCCCCAAGTCGTACCTGCCGAAGGGGCTGAGAAGTGACTCTCGCCGCCGGAACCGAGTTGGCCACCGCGACCAACGAACACCTCGCGAACATCAGCAACACGCTGATCTACTCCGCGATGGCCGTCTACACCCTGGCCTTCTTCGCGTACATCGCCGAATGGATCTTCGGCAGCCGCAGCAGGATCGGCCGCACCGCCGCCGCGCTCACCGGCGCCGGGGAGGGCAAGAAGGCCCCCGCCGTCACCGTGAACAAGGCAGGTGGGACCGCCGTGCTCGAGCGGCCGAAGGTCGTGGTGCGGGCCGCGGCCGGGGCGCGTGACGTGCCCGACGGGCCCGGGGCGCACGGCGGGGACGAGAAGGGCGACCTCTACGGCCGTATCGCCGTGTCCCTCACCGTCGTCGCCTTTCTCGTCGAGCTCGGCGGGGTGCTCGCCCGCGCGGCCTCGGTGGAGCGGGCGCCGTGGGGCAACATGTACGAGTTCAACATCACCTTCTCCACCGTCGCCGTCGGTGTGTACCTCACGCTGCTCGCGCTGAAGAAGAACGTCCGCTGGCTCGGCCTGTTCCTGATCACGACGGTCCTCCTCGATCTCGGCATCGCCGTCACTGTCTTGTACACCGCCAGTGACCAGTTGGTTCCCGCCCTCCACTCGTACTGGCTGTACATCCACGTCTCGACCGCCATCCTGTGCGGCGCGGTCTTCTACGTGGGTGCCGTCGGCACGATCCTGTACCTGTTCAAGGACTCGTACGAGAGCAAGCTGGCGAGCGGCGGCAAGCCGGGCCAGTTCGCCACCTCGTTCCTGGAGCGGCTGCCCTCCTCGTCGACCCTCGACAAGTTCTCCTACCGGGTCAACGCGGCCGTCTTCCCGCTGTGGACGTTCACGATCATCGCGGGCGCGATCTGGGCCGAGTCGGCCTGGGGCCGCTACTGGGGCTGGGACCCGAAGGAGACCTGGGCGTTCATCACCTGGGTCGCCTACGCCTGCTACCTGCACGCCCGCGCCACGGCCGGCTGGAAGGGCCGCAAGGCCGCCTACCTGGCCCTCCTCGCCTTCGGCTGCTGGCTGTTCAACTACTACGGCGTCAACATCTTCGTCTCCGGAAAGCACTCCTACGCGGGCGTGTGACTCCGGGGAGCAACTCCCTCACGGTGAAGGCCGGTTCCTGTGACCTGAGTCACGGAGCCGGCCTTCGTCATGGGGCATCAGAGCTGCGGAAGAAGCCGGATCGTCAGCTCGAAGCCCAGGCTCACGCCACGCGTGCGCAAAGAGAGTGGATATTCCACAGGGCCGCGACCTCCATATCGAGCGCGCACATCGTCGCTGGGGCCTTGTGAACATCCCGAAGGTCGGTCGATTCCGTTTCCGATGGACCAAGGATCTGCGTTCAGACCGTCGAACCAGACGGGAATCTCCGGCACCTGTATCGGAGAACGCTCCAAAACCACGCCTACCGGCTTTCCCGATGCCGCAGCCATCCATGCGCGTGCGAGAACCGGAGGCCCGCGTCAGGCTGGTGTCATGACCGGGTCGATAGAACAGGGCACCAGCCGGATCCACGGGGGCACGCACATCCTGCACTTCCTGGTGCGGATCCCCCGGCCCATGGAGCAGGTCTGGGAGGCGGTCGCCACCCCGGAGGGGCTCGCGGAGTGGCTCACCCCGGCCGATGTCCTCGAACCCCGGCTCGGCGGCGCGGTCACCCTGCGTGACCTGGGCAGCGGCCGGGTCACCGCCTGGGACGTGGACCGGGTCGCCGAGTACACGCTGGACGACGGCGGCCGCGTCAGGTTCCACCTCGAGCGGGGCGGGCAGCGCGGTACGACGCTCCGCTTCACCCGTGAGTTCCGGGGCGAGGAGGAGGCCGAGCCGCGCTGGCGGTCCCGCTTCGAGCGGCTGATCAGTCGACGGTGATCGAGTCCAGCTTCGCCCGCAGGTAGACGTGCGAGTCCACCGGTTCGTACGCCACCCGTCCCACCGGCGCCGGCACGGACTCCACCAGCGTCCCCGGCGTGCACTCGCCGAAGTAGACCAGCGACATCAGCTCCTCGGCGGGCGCGTCGGCCGGGGGCGGGAGCACCCGGTGGCGGCCCGAGCGCCACCTGTCGCCGGTCCAACGGGCCATCAGGTCACCGATGTTGATCGTGAACGCGTCCGGGTCGAAGGGCGCGTCCTCCCAGCCGCCCTCGTCCGTGTAGACCTGCAGTCCGCCCTTGCCCGCCTGCCGGTCGAGGATCGTCACCGTCCCGAAGTCGGTGTGCGGGCCGATGCGGAACTGGCCCGGCTGCGGCTCCCCCATGACCTCGACGCCCGGGTACCAGTTGATGTTGAAGCCGTACGTCGGGTGGTCCATGTGCCGGGAGAAGAAGTCCGGTTCGAGCCCGAGGGCCTCGCCGAGCAGGGAGAGCAGCTGCTTCTCCAGCTCGCCCATCCGCTCCAGGTACTCCTCGCACAGCGTCTCCAGCTCCGGCACCTCGGCCGGCCACACGTTGGGCGCGTACCACTCCGCGTTGACCACCGGGTCCTCGAAGGGGTCGTGCGTCGCGAAGGTCAGCGACTCCTTCAGGTCCGGCGGGGTCTCGGTCCCCTCCGAGTAGCCGTTGGCCTCCGCGCCGGGCCCGAGCCAGCCGCGGCCGCCGACCTTCGCCTCGTACGGCTGCTTGACGCCGGCGGGAAGCCGGAAGAAGGTCCGCGCCGCCTCGCGGATCGCGGACCGCAGCCCCGGGTCCACGCCGTGCCCGGTGACCAGCAGGAATCCGGCGGTCTGCAGGGCCTCGTCGACGGTACGGGCGATGGCGGCGCGGGCCTGCTCGTCGCCCTCCGCCCAGGGCCGCAGATCGATGGTCGGGATACGGGGGTTACGCGGGTCACTCACCGATGTCCTCATTCCACAGGGCCGGATTGTTCTTGATGAAGTCGCGCATCAGCCCGATGCACTCGGGGTCGTCCAGCAGCACGATCTGCACGCCGTGCTCGGCCAGCCAGTCGTGTCCGCCGTGGAAGGTCGCCGCCTCGCCGACCACGACCCGGGAGATGCCGAACTGGCGGACCAGGCCGGAGCAGTACCAGCAGGGCGAGAGGGTGGTGACCATGGTCGTACCGCGATACGAGCGCTGCCGTCCCGCCGCGCGGAACGCGGCCGTCTCCGCGTGCATCGAGGGGTCGTCGTCCTGGACACGCAGGTTGTGGCCGCGGCCGAGGAGGGTGCCGTCGGCGCCGTAGAGCGCGGCGCCGATCGGGATGCCGCCCTCCGCGAGCCCGGCGCGGGCCTCCTCGACGGCGGTGGCGAGCCAGGTGCGTGCCGTCGCCTGATCCATGGGGTCCATGTCTTCACTCTCCTGTGGCCGAAACACGAGGGCAACGTGCGGAAAGTACTCTCCGGGCATCCCGCCGCCGGACGAACTGTCCATGCCCTGGAGGTGCCCGTGGCCGCACTCACCCTCCGCGAGGTCCTGGACCTCGATCCCGTACGGGCCTCCGAGCCCGTCCTCCTCGCCGGCGAGGGCGCCCTGGACCGTCCGGTGCGCTGGGTGCACTCCAGCGAGGTGTACGAGGGCGCCAACTTCCTGGACGGCGGGGAACTGCTGCTCACCAACGGGTTCGGCCTGACCGACGCCGACGAGGAGGTACGGCGCCGGTACGTGCGCGAGCTGGCCGCGCGGGGTGCCGCAGGGCTGGCGGTGGAGGTGGGGCGGTCCCTGCCGCACATGCCCGCCGAGGTCGTCGACGAGGCCCGCAGGCTGGGGCTGCCGCTGCTGGCCATGCACCGGGTCGTGCCCTTCGTACGGATCACGGAGGCGGCGAACCGCGCGATCGTGGCGCGGGGGCTGTCCGGGCGGTCGGTCGTACGGCCGTGGGGCGACGACCACACGGCCGCACTGCTGGCGGACCTGGCCGACCGGGCGGCGCTGAACCAGCCGGAGGTCGAGGCACGCTCGGCGCTCGCCGGGTTCCACCCCGGGCCGGGGGCGCGGCTGATCGGGGTGTCGGTGCACGGGACGCGCGAGACGGGTGCCGTCGACCGGGCCGTACGGCTGCTGGGCGGGGCGGGGGCGCTGCGGGCCGCGTTCCCGGGGGATGTGCTGGCGCTGATCACCCTGCCCGGCAGGGGTTCCGGCGCGGGTGACCCGATACGCGCCGTCCAGGAAGCCTTCCGTGCCGCCGCCGACCCCGGGCTCACCGTCGCCGTCGGGCATGCCGTCGACGCCGGGAGCGGGTGGCTGCGGTGGAGCGACACGTTGCGGGCGGCCCGTACGACTCTGGAGCTGGCGCTGACCGTGCCGGCGGCCGAACCGTCCGTCCCCGACGGCCCGTTGGTGACCTCCGCCCGCGCGCTCGCCCTGGAACGGGAGCTCACCCGCGGTGGCGTCGACACCAACCGCGACCGTCTCGCCCGGCTGGTGCAGCACACCCTGGGCCCGCTGCTGGCCTGGGAGGCGGCCCACCCCAGCGACCTCGTCCGCACCCTCGAGGTCCATCTGCGCCACGGCTGCTCCCCGACCCGGACCGCGTCCCTGCTGCACATCGGCCGCCAGTCGCTCTACCAGCGGCTGGAGCGCATCGAGTCGCTGCTCGGCCTGGAGATCGACGACCCCGACCTGCTGGGGGAGCTGCTGGCGGCGGCCTGTGCGCACCGGGTGGTGCGGGGGATGGGTGCGGCCCAGGTGCGGGGGCTGCGGACCGTCGCCTGAGCTCTCAGCGAAGGGTGACCCGGCTGGGGCCGTTGAAGGGGGCGTAGCACGTCACCGTCTGCGGAGTGCGCAGGACGTCGTCCTCGGCGAACAGCTTCCGCGCGGCTTCGAGGGACACCTCACCGCAGGTCACGGGGGCGACGCGGTCGTAGAACCCGCGCGACGGCTCCGGCAGCGGCTCCCCGGGCCTGCCCTCGTCCTCGCCCCATACGTCCCAAAGCAGGGTCTCCACCTTGTTCAGCGCGGCGAGGTCGAGCCGGATGTTGCCCGCCACGAAGCGCTCGCCCCAGAACGGTCCTTCCTCGGGCGGGTGCAGGCCGAACGTCGTGGGGTCCGCCCCGCCCTCCCGGATGTCCCGCCAGGCCCGGCCCGCGACGAGGAAACGGTCGCGGGGTACGTCCATCGGGTCGAAGTCCGCGTTCCAGTCGGCGGTGATGCTCGGGTCGGCGAGCTGGGCGTCCGCGAACAGCCAGCCGCGCTGCTCGTCCCAGTACTCGGTGACGACGTGGTCGTGGTGGAAGCCGTTCGAGGTGAAGTAGTCGGCGAAGCCGGAGCGGATACGGGCCGGGATGCCGAAGTGGCGCAGGAACGAGCAGTGCAGCAGGGCGAAGTCGCGGCAGGTTCCGACGAAGCGGTCGCCGACTTCGCGCCGTCGGGAGAGCGGGGCGTCGTTCCGCTCGACGAGGATCCGCAGGATGTCGTCGATGTAGCGGGTCTCGGCGTCGTTGTGGAGGCGGTCGGTGGGGTGGGTGTGACCGAAGAGCTCGCCCTCCACCCGGTGGATCAGCAAGTCGCGCACGATGCGGGCGAGTTGGGCGGCATCGCGCGGTAAGTCGGCGTAGAGACCGGCGAGTTCGCCGGGGTCGGAGAACACGCTCTGCGAGGCATGGAAGTCGAGGGACACGGGGGGCCTCCCGGGCAGGCTTCATCGACCTCATGTTCGAATACGGGTCGGCGGCCCCAACCGTGCCAAAATTCGCCGGGATTTGTCCAGGGAGCCGCGGCTACGCGCGCTGCCACACCGTCACCGCGAGGTCGATGTGGTCGGCGTCCGGGACGTCGGTCACCTCGACGTAGGCGACCCGCATGTTCTCCGTGCCGACGCAGGCCCGGTCGCCCTTCTGTACGTCCACTGTCTGCTGTCCGAGGGTGGTGTTGAGGAGCGCGGCGCACTGGGCTCGCGTGGGCGGGCCGGAGTCGTCCCAGCGGGCGAGGGCGTAGGCGCCGTAGAGCTCGGCGGGGCCCTTGACGGCGAGGTCGCCCACGGGTGCGCGGCCGGGTGGGGTGTCGTCCAGGAACCAGCCCCGGACCCCGGCGGTGCCGTCCAGCACCAGGGTGCCCTGCCAGCGTGTTCGGCTCTCCGGGGAGGCGGACGGGGTGGAGGTCCGGGTCGGGGTGGGCGTCGGCGGGGGAGTGGGCGACGGCTCGGGCGGGTCCGTGTGCGGTGCGGTCGTCGTGGGGGCGGGGGTCGTGGTGTCCGGGATGGGCGGGGTGTCGGAGTGTGCCGGGGACGGGCCCGCGGTGGTGCTTCCGCCCGGTGGGCGGTTCAGTGCGACGATCAATGTCACCGTCGCCGTGATCAGGGCCGCCGTCAGCGTGCCGACGAGCCCGATGAGTGCCGCCTTCACCCCGGTGTCCTGGCTTCGGAACCAGCGGAGAAACCTCAGCATGACGTCCCTCTCGTCCCCGATGGACCGTCAACTGTACGGTCATGCCGGGTGGTTGACGATCAGGAACCGGCTTCGAGGCAACCGTCGCCGGATCTTCACGAATGGCGGATTCCCGGCACAAACCGTACGAGGCCGACGGCATCCCCTACCGTGAACCACGTGGACGAAGAAGAGGACAAGCGCCTGTCCGCGCTCGCGCCCGAGGTGTCCCGTCTCTCCATCGCCCTCCTGCGCAGGGCGGTCGGCACCTACCCCGCCGAACGCGTCGCCCAGGAGGCCCTGGACTGCGCCGACGACATCCTGGAGCGGTACGGCACGGACGGCCTGCGCGTCCTCGCCATGAGCCTGGCGTGCTGGGCGACGGTGCAGGTGGAGATCAACTCGCATGCCTCCGGGCGCCCGTTGGAGTCCCTCCTCGACGACATGCAGCTGACGTGGCTGGAGGTGGACACGGAGGGGTGAGCGGCGACACCCTCGCGCTGCACGTCGCGCTGCCGATCCTTGGATAGAGGTGCTATCCAAAAGTTCTTCCCGACGCTAACCTTCCGGGAGTGACGATCAACGGGGGCACCGGGGACAACCGGGACGGGCTGGATCTGCGGGGCAGCGGCGCCGAGCCGCTGGAGGACGGAGATCCGCGGTCGATCGGGGGGATTCCGCTGGTCGGGCGGCTCGGGGCCGGCGGGATGGGACGGGTCTACCTCGGGGTCCACGAGCGGCGATACGTCGCCGTCAAGCAGCTGCTGCCCTCCGTGGTCGGCGAGGACAAGGACTTCCTGCGCCGCTTCGGACACGAGCTGGACAACCTCTCCCGGCTGCCCGCCGGGGCCACCGCACCGCTGCTCGCCAGTGACCGCACGGCACGGCCGCCGTGGCTGGCCACCGCGTACGTTCCCGGGCTCACGCTGCGCGAGGCCGTCGAGCTGAACGAGGGCCCCCTCCCGGTCGGCGCACTGTGGCTGCTGCTCCGGGAGGCGGCCTCCGGGCTCGCGGCCGTGCATGCGCTGGACATGGTCCACCGGGACCTCAAGCCGTCCAACGTCATGCTGACCCTCGACGGCTTCACCCTCATCGACTTCGGTGTCGCCCGCGCCGCCGACCAGAGCCAGCTCACCCGGACCGGCATGGTCGTGGGCACCCCCGCCTACATGTCGCCCGAACAGGCCTCCGGGGCACGGCAGTTGAGCGGCGCCGTGGATGTGTTCGCGCTCGGGTCGGTGCTGGCGTACGCGGCATCCGGCCGGCCGCCCTTCGGCGACGAGTCCGGGCACGGTGTGCTGTACCGCATCGTCCACGAAGAGCCCGACCTGAAGCCCGTACGAGATCTCGATCCGCGGCTCGCCGAGGTCGTGGCCGCCTGTCTCGACAAGGACCCGGAGGGTCGGCCGACCGCCGCCGAACTCCTCGAACAGGCCGCGGAACACGGGCCGCCCGCCGATCGCCCCTGGCCGGAGGCGGTCACCGAACTGCTCGCCGAGCGGGCCGCGTTCGCCGCGGACGAGGCCCGGATCGACGAGGTGCCCGAGCCCGCTCCCACCCTTCCCGCGGCCGGTTCGGAGCCGGCTCCCGAGCCCGAGCGCAGGCCCGAAGCCCGACCGGAGCCGCGCGAACGGCGCCGTACCCGCATTCTGTTCGGCGTCGTCCCCGTGGTGGTCGTGGTGACGGGTGCGACCCTCGCCATCCAGTACCTGCCGTACACGTCCTCGCCCGACGACGAGGCACGGGCCACGCCGTCCGTCTCCGTCACGGCCTCCGGCGGCTCCACGCCGTCCGTGTCGGGCAGCCCGTCGAACTCGGCGTCCCCGCACCGGTCCTCGTCCCCGGCTGCGAAGGAGAGCAAGGGCAACGCGACGGGAGGATCCCGGACCGGAGGCGCGGGCGGCACGGGAGCGGGCGCGCAGGGCGACTCGGACGGCAGCGGCAACTCCGGCTCCGGGTCCGGTGGTTCGGGCAGCTCGGCCGGTTCCGGCAGCTCCTCGACGGCGGCACCCGCATCCACCGGCTACTACCGGATCAGGAACGCCTCCAACGGCCAGTGCCTGGTCGTGGAGAACACGACGGGCTCGTACGGGGTGCGCTTCGGGGACTGCACGGACAGCCCGGCGGCCTCCTGGACCTCCAAGACCGTGTCCGGCAGCACCTACCGGATGGTCAACGAGTTCACCGGCCAGTGCATGACCCTGGTTCCTTCCGGGAACCCCCTCGCCTCGGTGAGCGACTGCGGCCAGGACGCCGCGCAGTCCTGGCGCACCGGCTCCGGTGGCACCCTGCAGAACATGTCCAACAGCCAGTGCCTGGAGAACTCCGCCGGATGGCCGGTCACCGAGGGCTGTACGTCCGGCAACGAGGCGCAGCGCTGGACGAAGGTCTGACAGCGGTCAGCCGCCCACCCGCAGCAGCAGCTTGCCCGTGCTCGTGCGCGTCCCCATCAGCCGGTGCGCCTCCGCCGCCTCCTCCAGGCCGAACTCGGCGGTGACCGGCAGGGACACGGTTCCGTCCACGGCCTTCGCGAAGGCCTGCTCGGCGAGGGCGCGCAGCTCGCCGGGTGCCGTCTTCGCCAGGGTCAGGATCGAGAAGCCGCCGACCGTAACCCCCGACGGGTACAGCTCCGGCTGCCCCACGGTCCACGCCGGCGCCGAGCTCGCGTTGCCGAAGGAGACCAGGCGGCCGAAGACCGCCAGCGCGGCCAGGCTGCCGCGGAACGTCTCGCCGCCGACGGGATCGAGCGCGAGGTCCACCCCGCGGCCGCCGGTCGCCTCCCGCGCCGCCTCGGTGAACTCGCCGACGAACACTTCGTCGTAGCCGTACTCCCGCGCGTACTCCGCCTTCGCCGCACTCGACACCACGCCGTACACCGCACCGGCGCCCGCCGCCTTCGCCAGCTGGCCGACCACCGTGCCCACGCCGCCCGCCGCACCCTGCACCAGCACCGTCTCCCCGGGCTGCAGCCGGCCCACCGCGTGCACCAGGGCGTACGCCGTCGGCAGTACGGTCGGCAGGGTCGCCGCCGTGCGCAGACCGACGCCGGCCGGGACCGGGAAGACGGTCGCGGCGTTCGCGAGCACGACGTCCGCGTAGGCGCCGCCCTCCGTCAGTGCCGTCACCTCCTGGCCGACGGACAGACCGGTGACGCCCTCGCCGACCGCGCGGATACGCCCGGACGCCTCCAGCCCGGGCACGAAGGGCAGCTTCGGCACCCGGTAGCCCTCGCCGCGTGCCTTGAGGTCCGCGAAGTTCACCCCGCTGTACGCCACGTCGAGGCTGACCTGACCGAATCCCGGCTCGGGGACCTCGGCCTCCACGACCTTCAGGACCTCGGGACCGCCGTACTCCTGGAACTCGACCGCGCGCATGACACGACACCCCTCTTGAGTGTTCGATGGGAAGCGAACAGTCGCGAGTGTATGGTTTTCATCGAACAGTCGGCAAGCCAACACTCTGCAGGCGTCGAAGGAGTCCGCGTGGCGCAGCGCACCACCACCTCTCATCGGGCCGCCCCCGAGCACACCCACCCCGACGAGGTCTCCGTCCAGACGGCGCTGGCCGCGCTCGCCGATCCCGTACGGATCAGCCTGGTCAGGGAGCTGGCGGGGTCCTCCGAGTGGTCGCGCAGCTGCGGCAGCTTCGACGTGCCCGTCGGCAAGGCGGCCCTCAGCCATCACTTCGCCGTGCTGCGGGGCGCGGGGCTGGTGGAGCAGCGGGACGAGGGGCCCAAGCGGGTCAACCGGCTGCGGAGGGCGGAGTTCGAGGCCCGCTTCCCGGGGCTGCTGGACCTGGTCCTGCGCGACGAGCCGACGGCCTGAACGTCCGGGCCACCTCCTGCGTCACAGTGCTGACGCCAACGGACGGAGGGGGACATGCGCAATCGCACCTGGGTCGCGTCCGCCGGAGCGACCGTCGCCCTGGTGGTGGCCACGGGCCTGTATGTGCAGGCGCTGGAGACCGGGCACACCGACGGCGGTCTCCGCGCGGATCCCGGCCGGGTCAAGTCGGCACCCACGGACCGTACTTGCCTCGGCACCCGCCCCGTCGACAGCCTCCCCGACAGGGACGACGGCACCCCGCTGACGCGCGTCGTCGTACACGTCGACGAACTGGCCCAGAAGCGGTACTCCGACGTCTACACGGGCCTTTCCGTCGACGAGGACCATGGCGCCGCCGACATCTGGCGCATCCCCTCCACCGCCTTCGACGACGAGGTCTGCGGCGACGCCGTGAAGGGCGTGACCCTGCGGCTGCACGACACCGACGTCAGCGGGAGGACGCTCGCCGCCCTCGCCGACCGGATCGGCGACGACATGCACCGCTGGGACGGCACCTTCGAGATGCGCGAAGTCGCCGCGGACGAGCACGGGTTCGTCGCGGTGGGGGTCGACGACCCCGACAAGGCCGGGCCGATCCTGGAGAAGGCCTACGGGGAGAGCAACCGCAGGTACATCAGGGTCGAGTACGCCGATCAGGCCGAACCGCTCGACGCCGGCTGATCCTTCCGCCGGCGCCGCAGCCGCTCCAGGTCCTCGGCCGCCTCCGGCACCCCGGCAGCCGCGGCCTTCCCGAGCCAGAGCTCGGCCTCGGTCAGATTGCCGGTGTGCCACGAGCTGACTCCCAGCTCGTGCATGGAGGTGGGATCCCCCGATTCGGCGGCCCTGCGACGCCACAGTCCCGCCTGTACGTGATTTCCGTCCCGCTCCAGCAGCCGGCCCAGTTCCCTCATGGCGTCGGACCGCCCGGCACCCGCGGCCTGCCGGTACCAGTGCACCGCGCCCGCACCGTCACCGATCCGCTCCAGCCGCCCGGCCTCCTTGACCATCGCGTCCGGATCTGAGATGGCCGAGCGCGCCCGGTTCCGGGCCAGTGCGAGACGGCCGACCGTGTGGGTGCCGCGCAGTTCGGGGCGCGGATGTCCCTTGCTGGGCAGGACCCTGGCGAGATGCTCGTGGATGGTCTGCAGGGTGAGGAACTCCGCGGTGTCGTCGGTCCCGTGCCGCAGCAGACCGAGCAGTTCGCGGAAAGGTGGGTCAGGGCGGCCGCCCTCTGCCGCGCGTTCGGGATGGCGCGGGCCGTCCGTTCGGCCTGATGGATCTCTTCCCTGAGACGACGACGTCCTGCCATGGCTTCCCTCTGAGGCCCCGGCGACTGAAGTGACCTTGATGACAGCACGGGGCATGTGCGGCCGCAAGGGTGCGAAGTCCCCATACGGTGCACGGCCGCGAGCCCGCACAGGTCACCGGACCGGCGGGCTCGCAGCTTTCACAAGTTCAACTCTTTTGAATTCTGCGCCAGTTGGCGCAAACCTGTCGCTCCCGCTACTTCTGACGCCTGCGCAGCACCGTGTACAGCCCCGCGCTCACCACGAACCCGACCAGCGGCGTGATGTCACCGAAGGACGGCCAGTGCTTCGGTACGTAGCCGACGTAGTCCTCCTGGTTGGAGAAGAGCGGGACGGAGACCGCGACACCGATCAACAGGGCTGCCAGGCCGGGCCAGTTGGCGAAGGTGCGGTCGCCCAGGCGGGCCGCCAGCTCCTCGTCCGTGGCCGTACGGCCCTGGAGCCACCGCTCCACCAGGACGACCCCGAGCCACGGCGCCACCCAGTACGCGATCACCAGCAGGAACGCCTCGTAGGCCGACCCCGCGTCGTCGAGCGACGCCCACGCCGCCGCCGTACCGGCGATCCCGGACACCACGACCAGCACGGAGCGGCTCAGCCAGGTCGGGAGCTTCAGACCGAAGGAGGCGATGGAGATCGCGCCCGAGTAGATGTTGAGGGCGTTGGCGGAGATGGCGCCGAGGATGATGGCCAGGAGCACCAAGTCACCAAGCCAGCCAGGGAGATGACCGGTGAAGGCCGCCGTCGGGGTGGCGTTCTTCGGGGCCACGATCGTCGCCGAGGCCGCGCCGATGACCGCCACGACCGCGACCGACACAAACAGGCCGACGGCCGGGTACACGACGGTCCTGAGCTTGTTCGCGGTGCGCGGCAGGTAGCGGGAGTAGTCCGTGGCGTACGGGTTCCAGCCGGCCGCGTAGCCCCAGGCCGCGCTGAACGCGAGCAGGAACCCGCCGATGCCGCCGCCCGTGCCGCCCCCGCCGAGGTTCGCGTCCTTGAAGGTCCACACGCCCGCCAGCAGGAAGACCACCGCGAGGGCCGGGAAGGCGTACTTCTCGAAGGTGTGCACGAAGTTGTGGCCGATGAAGCCGATCACGATCTCGGCGACCACCACGAGGAGGAGCGAGGGCAGCGGTCGTAGCCCGGTGAGGGTGTTGAGCGCGAAGGCCGCGCTCACGCTGTTCACCGCGAACCAACCCACGCCCGCGATCAGGCCGTTGGCCGCGGACGGCAGGATGTTGCCGAAGTAGCCGAAGGAGAACCGGCCGATCACCATCTGCGGCACGCCGAAGCGCGGGCCGTCCAGGGAGAGGAAGCCCTGGGTGATCGCGCCGACAGCGGTGCCGAGCACGATGGCGGCGGTCGCCTCCCAGAAGCTCAGCCCGAAGAAGAGGACCGAGATCACGCCGATGAAGACGGTCGCGAACTCGATGTTCGGGGAGGCCCAGGTCCACAGCAGCTGGAGCGGGGAGCCATGGCGTTCGGCGTCGGGGATGGGCTCGGAGCCCGCCGTCTCGACGGCGATGACCTTGTCACCGTATGCGGGGGCGAGGGTGCCGGAGGAGTCGGCGGGTGCAGTCGTCATGCGAGGTAAGTGTCCGGTTCTCACCGGTCCGGGCACAGGGGCGCATTGTCCGCTTCGGGAGCCTCGTCGGCGTACAACCTGTAGGCACCTGGGGTCATCGCCGGGGCCGATGGGGGCATCGGAAGGACGCCCCACTGGCGCGTGGACCCGCACCACCGCCCGCTCGTAGCGTCCAGGACATGACCTCGCAGAGCAAGACCGCAGAGAGCAGGGGCGTCGCCCAGCTGACCATCGCCATGGTGCTGTCCGGCACCCTCGGCGTCTTCGTGGTCGAGTCGGGCGCCTCGCCGTTCGACGTCGTTTTCTTCCGGGTCGTCTTCGGCGCCCTGGCGCTGGGCGGCTATGTCGTCGCCCGCGGCTGGCTCCGCGACCACGGCTTCACCCCGCGCACCCTCGGACTCGCCGTCCTGGGCGGCGTGTTCATCGTCTTCAACTGGGTCTTCCTCTTCCAGTCGTACGAGAACACGTCGATCTCGGTCGCCACGGTCGTCTACCACACCCAGCCGTTCTACTTGGTCCTGCTCGGCGCCCTCCTCTTCCGCGAGCGCCTCACCGCCGCCAAGGTCGGCTGGATCGCCGTGGCCTTCGCGGGCCTGATCCTGGTCTCGGGCGTGACCCCGGCCGACTTCACCAGCGGCGGCACCTACCTGACGGGCGTCGGCCAGGCCCTCCTCGCAGCACTCCTCTACGGGCTGTCCACCCTGGTCACCAAGCGGATCACCGGCGTCCGCCCGCACCTCATCGCCCTGGTCCAGGTCCTGGTCGGCATCCCGCTCCTGCTCCCCTTCGCCGACTTCGGCGCGATGGCCGGCACCGGCTGGGACTGGGGCTGGCTGGTCGGCCTCGGCTTCATCCACACCGGCGTGATGTACGTCCTCATGTACGCCGCCTACGCCAAGCTCCCGACCTCGAAGATCGCCGTCCTGGCCTTCGTCTACCCGGCGGTCGCGATGGTCATGGACTGGGCGGTGTACGGCCACCACATCGGCCTCGTCCAGGCGCTGGGCGTGCCGCTGATCGTGCTGGCGAGCCTCAAGGTGACCCTGGCCAAGCAGTCGCCCCGGACCGTCATGACCCGGAAGCCGTCTGCTCCCGCACCAGCCGCACCGCAGCCTCGATGAACAGCGTCAGATGGCGTGGCAGCCGCTTCCCGGCCCGCCACGCCACCTGTGTGTACAGCTGGAACGGCGGCTGCCAGGCCAGCTCCGTGAGCGCGCCGGACGCCAGCTCGGCGCCGACCGCCATCCGCGGCAGCAGCGCGACACCGAGGCCGCCCGCCACGCCCCGCTTGGTCGCCTCGATCGTGCCGAACTCCATGAAGGGCGGCGCCTGTCCGGTGAGGTGGGCGAGCTCGGACTCGAAGAGGTCGCGGTAGGGGCAGCCCGGCTCCGTGCCGACCAACTGGACCTCCACCAGGTCCTCGGTCTTCAGCCCGGGCGCCCGGCCTGCGAGCGGGTGCCCGGGGGCGGCCACCAGAACCAGCGGTTCGGGAGTGAGCACCTTGCTCTCCAGCCCCGTGTGCTCGGTCTCGGGCTCCATCAGGAAGCCCACGTCGAACGTCCCCTGCCGCAGCGCTTCCCGGGTGCCGTCACCGATGGTGGTGCGCAGCGAGAGCCGTACCTTCGGGTACCGGTGGTGGAAGAGTTCGAGCAGCGGCGGCAGGCGGTACGAGGTCAGCGACTCCATCGTCCCGACCACCAGCGAACCGGCCGGCTCCTCGGCACCGACGACCGCGGCCCGCGCCTCCTCGGAGAGCTCGATGATCTGCCGGGCGTAGGGGAGCAGCCGCTCACCCGCCTCCGTGAGCCGGATACGGCTGCCGAGCCGGTCGAACAGCTCGACACCCAGCGACGACTCCAGCGCCCGTACCTGACTGGTCACACTGGACTGCGCGTACTTCAGCTCGGCCGCGGCCTGCGTGAAGCTCAGCACGGTCGCGACCTTCTCGAAGGTGACGAGCAGCCGCAGTTCCATCAGCTGTCGGTCTCTTCCCCGCGCTCCCGCCGCCGCAGCTCCTCCTCGCGGCGCCGCAGATCGGCCTCCCAGTCCTTGAGCAGCGCCTCGTCCTTTTTGTTCTCCTCCTTCAGGGACTTCAGGAACGCGGGATTGTCGTCGGGCGCGACGAACTCCGTGCGGTGGTTGCGATGCCACTCCGAGGGCGTGGAGCCGGTGACCGGGGCGGTGCGCTGCTTGCCCGCGACCAGCCAGGCGACCGGTCCGACCAGCACCTCGCCGAACAGCAGGATGATGATGACCCAGACCACCTTGGGCAGTCCGCGCACCTGCTCCTCGGGAGTGTTCAGGCAGTCGATGAAGGCGTAGATCCACAGCGCCAGGACCAGCAGGAACGGCAGATACCTGAGCATGGTCGTGCGATCCCCCAGAAGACGGTGAGGGGCGCTGGACGGCCCCGGTGACGGGGTCAGGGTAGCGGGTGGCCGATACTTGGACGCATGGCTTACGACGATCTTCGCTCCCTGCTCAGGGCACTGGAACGCGAGGGTGACCTCAAGCGCATCAAGGCCGAGGTCGACCCGTATCTGGAGGTCGGGGAGATCGTCGACCGGGTGCAGAAGTCCGGCGGCCCGGCGCTGCTCTTCGAGAACGTGAAGGGCTCCGCCATGCCCCTCGCGATGAACGTCTTCGGGACCGACCGGCGGCTGCTCAAGGCGCTGGGTCTCAAGTCGTACGGCGAGATCTCCGACAAGATCGGTGGCCTGCTGCGGCCCGAGCTGCCGCACGGGTTCGTGGGCGTGCGCGAGGCCTTCGGGAAGCTCGGGGCGATGACGCACGTACCGCCGAAGAAGGTGAAGTCCGACAACGCGCCGGTGCAGGAAGTCGTCCTGACCGGCGACGACGTCGACCTCGACGCCCTGCCCGCGTTGTTCACCTGGCCGCAGGACGGCGGCTCCTTCTTCAACCTCGGGCTCACGCACACCAAGGACCCGGAGACCGGGATCCGCAACCTCGGGCTCTACCGCCTGCAGCGCCACGACAAGCGCACCATCGGCATGCACTGGCAGATCCACAAGGACAGCCGGAACCACTACCAGGTCGCGGCCCGGCGTGGGGAGCGGCTGCCGGTCGCGATCGCCTTCGGCTGCCCGCCCGCCGTCACCTACGCCTCCACCGCCCCGCTCCCCGGCGACATCGACGAGTACCTCTTCGCCGGGTTCATCGCGGGCAAGCGGATCGAGATGGTCGACTGCAAGACGGTCCCGCTACAGGTCCCGGCCCAGGCGGAAGTGGTGATCGAGGGCTGGCTGGAGCCCGGCGAGATGCTCCCCGAGGGCCCGTTCGGCGACCACACCGGGTTCTACACCCCGCAGGAGCCCTTCCCCGCCCTGAAGATCGACTGCGTGACGATGCGGAAGCGGCCACTGCTTCAGTCGATCGTCGTAGGCCGCCCTCCGACGGAGGACGGACCCCTGGGCCGTGCGACGGAGCGCTTCTTCCTCCCCCTCCTGAAGATCATCGTCCCGGACATCGTGGACTACCACCTGCCGGAGGCGGGCGGCTTCCACAACTGCGCGATCGTCTCGATCGACAAGAAGTACCCCAAGCACGCCCAGAAGGTGATGCACGCGATCTGGGGGGCACACATGATGTCCCTGACCAAGCTGATCGTGGTCGTCGACTCCGACTGCGACGTCCACGATCTGCACGAGGTCGCATGGCGGGCCCTCGGCAACACGGACTACGCCCGCGACCTCAGCATCGTCGAGGGACCGGTCGACCATCTCGACCACGCCTCCTACCAGCAGTTCTGGGGCGGCAAGGCGGGGATCGACGCGACGAAGAAGTGGCCCGAGGAGGGCTACACCCGCGACGGCGGCTGGCCCGACATGGTGTTGTCCGACCCGGAGACGGCGGCGAAGGTCGACCGCCGGTGGAAGGAGTACGGCCTGTGAGCAGCGCCTCCGCCGCGATCCCGCAGCCAGGACGCACCAAGGCGTTCCTCCGGCTGGTGATGATCGAGCACTCGGTCTTCGCCCTGCCCTTCGCGTACATCGCCGCGCTCACCGCGATGTTCCAGTGGGACCGGAACATCCACTGGGGGCGGCTGCTCCTGGTGACCATCTGCATGGTGGGACTGCGCACCTTCGCGATGGCGGTGAACCGGATCATCGACCGCGAGATCGACGCCAGGAATCCGCGGACGGCGCACCGCGAGCTGGTGACGGGGGCGATGTCGGTCCGGCACGCGTGGACCGGCGCGCTGGTCGCCCTGGTGGTCTTCCTCGGCTCGGCGGCCCTGCTCAACCCGCTCTGCCTCGCCCTCGCGCCCATCGCGGTGATCCCGATGGTGGTGTACCCGTACGGGAAGCGGTTCACGAACTTCCCGCAGGCCATCCTCGGTCTCGCCCAGGCGATGGGCCCGGTCGGCGGCTGGCTCGCGATCAGCGGGGAGTGGTCCTGGGACGCCACGATCCTCGGCCTCGCGGTCGGGGTCTGGATCGGCGGCTTCGACCTGATCTACGCCTGCCAGGACGTCGAGACCGACCGCGAGATCGGCGTCATGTCGGTCCCGGCCCGCTTCGGCATCCCGGCCGCGATCTGGGGCGCCCGGATCTGCCACACGGTGGTGACGGCACTGCTCGTCTGGTACGCGGTGGTGACGGACGCCGGCACCTTCTTCTGGATCGGCCTGATGATCGTCGCGGGCGCGTTCGTCTACGAGCACAACATCGTGCGCCCGCACGATCTGTCCCGCCTGAACCGGGCGTTCTTCAGCGTCAACGGCTTCATCGGCATCGCCCTGTTCGTGTGCGCGCTGCTGGACCTGCTGGTGCGCGGGCTGACGGTATAGGGCCTGTCCGGCGGACCAGGCCGGCGTCGCGGGCCTGGCACGCGCTCCCCACTGCCTCAAGGGCGTGGAGACGTTCAGCGGCGTTTTCTTCGGTCTCCCCCACTTCTCGGTTTCGCTCGAGCGGGGGCCCCCGTGACCCCGCTCGGGGCGGCCCAGGAGTGCCGTACCTCGCAGCCGGCCTGATCCGCCGGACAGACCCAGGGCGCAGGCCGGACGCACCGTGCGGTGGGCAGGGCTCAGCGTGCGAGTGCGGGAGGTGTCGTGGTTCGGCGGCGGAACCAGAACGCCGCCGCCACGCCGGACACGAGGCCGAACAGGTGGGCCTGCCAGCTGACCCCGGACTGGGTGGGTGCGAGGCCGAGCAGGATCGAGCCGCCCCACACCGCGCCGACCAGCAGGCCGACCAGGACGCCGAGCGGGCGGCGCTCCACGAAGCCGCTGACCAGCAGGAAGCCGAAGAGGCCGAAGATCAGGCCGGAGGCGCCCGCGGTGTTGGTGTGCGCCGGGGCCACGAGCCACACACCCAGTCCGTCCGCCACGATGATCGCCAGGCACAGCGCGGCGAACCGGCGTATCCCGCCCAGCGCCGCGAGGAAGCCCATGACCAGCAGCGGCACGCTGTTGGCGGCCACATGGGCGAAGCCGAAGTGGATGAACGCGGCGGGCACGACATCGACGAGCTCGGAGGGCTCGCGCGGCGTGATGCCCAGCCCGTCCAGGGCATGGCCGCTGACCACGTCGACCACTTCCAGCAGCCACAGCAGCGCGACCCAGCCCACCATCAGCTTGGCCGCCGCCTTCGCCCGGTCACCGCGCGACCACTCGAACCCACTACCTGACATGGCAACCCCCCGGACTGTTCACTCGTCCCTCAAGGGGAACGGCCCGACCCCCTCGACCGGTTCCCACCCTGCGACGCCAGCTAGGCTCGGTGTCGTGAACCCAGTCAAGCCAGGAGAGACGCCGCGTACACCTTGGATCGTAGGGGTGTCCGGCGCTTCCGGCACGCCTTATGCCGCGTCGGTCCTGCGCGCACTCCTCGACGCCGGCGAGAGCGTCGACCTGGTCGTCAGCCGGGCCTCGCGGCTCACACTGCTGGACGAGACGGGGATCGCGTTCCGGGACGCGTACTGGCAGGCGGACCTGCGGGAATGGCTCGGGCGGGGTGCCGACGGGAAGCCCGGGAGCTTCGAGGCGGACATCAGCGGGGTGCGGTACTGGCCCGCCGGGGACCTGGCCGCGGGCCCGTCCTCGGGGTCGTACCCGAGCAAGGGCATGCTGATCGTGCCCGCCTCCACGGCCTGCGTCGCCGGTGTCGCCCTCGGGCTGTCCAAGGACCTGCTCCAGCGCGCGGCGAGCGTCACGCTCAAGGAACGCCGGCCCCTGGTCGTGACCGTACGGGAGACCCCCTTGAACGGTCAGACCCTGCGGCACCTCGTCGCGCTCGACGACGCGGGCGCGACCGTGGTGCCCGCCTCGCCCGCCTTCTACGCGGGCGCCACCCACATCCAGGACCTGGTGGACTTCGTCGCCGGGCGGGTGCTGGACGCGGCGGGCGTCGAGCACGGCCTGTACCGGCGCTGGAAGGGCGAACTGGGCGGCGGAAGCGCCGGCCGGTAGGGCAAGTCGCAATGCGCAGTACCTCTCATCAACTCGGGAATCTTCAGCGGAAGGCATCGAATCGCATGGACGCGGTGGACAGGCAGCTCATTCAGGCCCTGAGGGAGAACGGCCGGGCCTCCTACGCGGAGCTGGGACGCCTCGTCGGTCTGTCGGGACCCAGCGTCACCGACCGCATCAACCGGCTCGAGGCGGCCGGCGTCATCACCGGCTACCGCGCCACGGTCGACGCCGCCTCGCTCGGCCTCGGCGTCACCGCGCTGATCGGCATCTCGCTCTCGGACGCCGCCGACCACGAGGACGTGGCGGCCCGGATGAAGGACCTCGGCGAGATCGAGGACTGCTGGTTCATCGCGGGCGACGACTCGTACATGCTCAAGGTGCGGGCGAACGACGTCGACGGTCTGGAGAGGATCATCCGGCGGCTCAGCGGCACCAAGGGCGTCTCCAGGACCCGTACGACCATCGTGCTCTCCACGAAGTGGGAGAACCGGGTCGGGGAGCTGCCCGAAGAGGCGTAGACGTACGGTTGTCGAAGGTCGTCGGTGGTCGTAGGAGAAAGGTGTGGGAATGGACGTCGGGCTCAAGCGCGAGCTGGAGGAGAAGGTCAGGGCCGGTGAACGGCTGACCCGCGAGGACGGCATCGCGCTGTACGAGTCGGACGACCTGGCCTGGCTCGGCGGCCTCGCGCACGAGGTGCGCACCCGCAAGAACGGCGACGTGGTGCACTTCAACGTCAACCGGCACCTCAACATGACCAACGTGTGCACCGCCTCCTGCGCCTACTGCTCCTTCCAGCGCAAGCCGGGCGAGAAGGACGCGTACACGATGCGCATCGAGGAGGCGGTGAAGCTCGCCAAGGCGATGGAGAGCGAGAACCTCACCGAGCTCCACATCGTCAACGGCCTGCACCCCAACCTGCCGTGGCGCTACTACCCGCGCTCGCTGCGGGAGCTGAAGGCCGCCCTCCCGGACGTCTCGCTGAAGGCCTTCACGGCCACGGAGATCCACCACTTCGAGACGATCAGCGGTCTGTCGGCGTCGGAGATCCTCGACGAGCTCATCGACGCGGGTCTGGAGTCGCTCACCGGCGGCGGCGCGGAGATCTTCGACTGGGAGGTCCGCCAGCACATCGTGGACCACCGCACCCACTGGGAGGACTGGTCCCGGATCCACCGCCTCGCGCACGAGAAGGGTCTCAAGACCCCGTGCACGATGCTCTACGGCCACATCGAGGAGCCCCGGCACCGCGTCGACCACGTGCTCCGGCTCCGCGAGCTGCAGGACGAGACCGGAGGCTTCCAGGTCTTCATCCCGCTGCGCTACCAGCACGACTTCGTGGACATGAAGGACGGCAAGATCCGCAACCGCCTTCAGGCGCGGACGCAGATGGCGACGGGTGCGGAAGCCCTGAAGACCTTCGCGGTGTCCCGTCTGCTCTTCGACAACGTCCCGCACGTCAAGGTCTTCTGGGTCATGCACGGCGTCCAGACCGCGCAGCTCGCGCTGCAGCACGGCGCCGACGACATGGACGGCTCGGTGGTCGAGTACAAGATCACCCACGACGCCGACAACTACGGCACCCCGAACAAGCTGACCCGCGAGGACCTGCTGGACCTCATCCGGGACGCCGGGTTCCGGCCGGTGGAGCGGAACACCCGGTACGAGATCATCCGTGAGTACGACGGCCCGGACCCGGCGCGCCGGGAGTCGCCGCAGCCGATGCGGGTGTGACGTGACGCGAGGTGCCGGACGGGTACCCGTCCGGCATGGTGAGCACCAAGGCTCCTGAGGACGCCTACACCGCCGAACCCTTCCTCCCCGACCGTGGTGGCCTGGCCGCGCTGCGCAAGGCCGCCGCGGACTGCCGCGGGTGTCCCTTGCACAGGGACGCCACGCAGACCGTCTTCGGCCGGGGTGCCGCCGGCGCCCGGGTGATGCTCGTCGGCGAGCAGCCCGGCGACCAGGAGGACCGCCAGGGCAAACCCTTCGTCGGGCCGGCCGGCAAGCTGCTCGACCGGGCCCTCGAAGAAGCCGGCATCGACCCGGCGGACGCGTACGTCACCAACGCCGTCAAGCACTTCAAGTTCACGCAGACCGGGCCCCGCAAGCGCCGTATCCACAAGGCGCCCACGCTGCGGGAGACGGCGGCGTGCGGGCCCTGGCTGGCTGCCGAGCTGGCCGTGGTCGAGCCCGAGCTGATCGTGGTGCTCGGGGCCACCGCGGGGAAGGCGCTGCTGGGCTCCTCGTTCCGGGTCACGCAGGTGCGCGGGACGGTGCTGGAGGAGGAGATCCACGGGCGGCGGGAGCGGCTGGTGCCGACCGTGCATCCGTCGTCCGTACTGCGGGCGGACGACCGCGAGGCGGCGTACCGGGGGCTCGTCTCAGATCTCGAGGTGGCCGCGCGCGTGCTGTCGTAATAACTACAATGGCCGCGTGTCCCTTACCTTCACTCTCGACCCCGCCGTCACTCCCGCCCTGCGTGACGGCGTCCTCGACCTGTGGACGGACGTGTCCAACGCGGGCGGATCCGTCGGGTTCGTGCCACCGGTGACGCGGGAGGCGATCCGCCCCGAGCTGGTGAAGCACATGGTGGCCATGGCGGAGGGCCGCACCCGGCTGCTGGTCGGGCACGACGAGGACGGGCAGGTCGCGGCGACGGCCTTCCTCGCGTTGAACACGCACCGGCTGATGACCCACTGGCTGTGGCTGTACACGGTGATGGTGCACCCGCGCCATCAGGGCAAGGGCTACGGCCGTGACCTGCTGGCCGCCGCCGAGGAAGCCGCCCGCTCCATCGACGGCATGGAGGCGATACGCCTGACCTGCCGCGGCGGGAACGGCCTGGAGCGTTTCTACGGCTCCTGCGGCTACAAGGAGGTCGGCCGGGTGCCCGGCGCGATCCGCGTGGCCGCCGGCGACGACCGCGACGACGTGTTCATGCTCCTGCCGCTCGGGTAGCCGCGGCCGCACACCCCCCTGCAAGATCGGGTGCCGGGCGTGCTTCACTGGACGGTGCCCTTTGGGAATGTTCGTACCGTTGACGGAAGAGTGGATTGAGATGCTCCGCTACACGCTGATGCGCCTCGGGATCTTCGTGGGCTGCTTCGCGGCTGTCTGGGGCCTGGTCTACTTCGGCATCGTCCCGCGCGGCTTCGGCGCCTCCAACGGCATGTGGATGGTCCTGCTCGCCCTGGTGGTCTCCGCGCCGATCAGCTTCGTGGTCCTGCGGGGAGAACGGGACCGTGCCTCCGCCCAGGTCGTCGAGCGCGTCGACCGCATGAAGGCCAACCTCGAGGCGAATGCCGCCCAGGAGGACGTCGCGGACGACGCGGCGCGGTCGCAGGGCCAGGCGCAGGGCCAGGCGTCGTAGACCTTGCAAGCGGGGGCCTGTTGAACATCCGCCCAACTACCCTTGCCCCATGGGTGCCGTGAAGACCAAGCGGATGCCGCGGGCGGTCCGTGAGCAGCAGATGATGGACGCCGCCGTGCGGACCTTCGGGCAGCGTGGGTACATGGCCGCGTCGATGGACGAGATCGCCGAACTGGCGGGCGTGTCCAAGCCGTTGGTCTATCTGTACCTGAACTCGAAGGAAGACCTGTTCACCGCCTGTATCCGCCGGGAGGCGAAGGCGCTCGTCGAGGCGGTCCGGGCCGGTGTCCGGGCCGAGCTGCCCGCCGACCGCCAACTCTGGGAAGGGCTGCGGGCGTTCTTCACGCACACCGCGCAGAACCCGGACGGCTGGGCGGTGCTGCATCTCCAGGCCCGTACGCGCGAGCCGTTCGCCGCCGAGGTGACCGCGATGCGCGAGGAGATCGTCGCGTTCGTGACGCAGCTGATCGTGGTCGCGGCCAGGGAGGCGCACCGCGACCCCAATCTGCCCGAGCGCGAGGTCGCCGGGCTCGCCGAGGCGCTGGTCGGCGCCGCCGAGTCCCTCGCCGCCTGGGCCAACGCCACCCCGGGCGTCACGGCCCGGCAGGCGGCGGCCACGCTGATGAACTTCGCGTGGGCGGGGCTCGGCAACCTCATGGAGGGGCGGCCGTGGTCCCCGCCGGTCACGACGGAACCGGAGCTCCCGGCGAGCCGCTAGCCGGGACCTCGGCGCAGGCCGCGATCTCCACGCCCGTACCGGCCAGCACCAGCGGCAGCGTGTGCGGCACCGTCGAGGGCAGGCTCAGCAGGGTGGCCGCGACCGGGCCGCGCAACAGCTCCAGTTCCAGGGGCAGTTCGGGGCGTACGATCTCCAGCTCGCCGTACTCCGCGATCAGCCGCAGTTTCTCGGGGTCCTCGTGGCGGTGGGCGTAGTAGCGCCCGGCGTTGTGCCGGTGGGCGAGGGACGAGACCTCCTCCACGTACCGTTCGGCGTCGATCAGTCCCGTCTCCGCGAGCGACGTACCGATGAGGTCGGTGGTGCCGTAGCGCACGTCGGGCGGGCCGAAGCGCTGCCGTGCCCAGGTGTAGGAGTTGGCGGACGTGACGATGCCGGGCGGCAGGCGCAGGCCCGCCGTCAGGCAGGAGAAGACCTCCAGGCCCCGTCCCTCGCGCGGGGCCAGCCGGCGCACCGTGCGTGCGGCCGCCCGCGGGGCGGGGCCCGTGCGGTGCCGGCGGATCAGGGGGCGGTCGGCGAGGAGTTCGCGGGACAGCTCCAGGGTGGCGGTGCCGTCGTCGACCAGGACGAGGTCCCGGGCCCGGGACAGCGGCAGCAGCCGCTGGATCAGCCCCGAGAACGGGTCGCCGACCACCAGCGTGTCCGCCGCGGCGAGCTTCGGCGCGAGCAGGGCGAGCGCGCACGCGAACCCGGCGGGGCCCCGGCAGATGTCGTACGGCCCGACCCGCACCCCCTCCTCCCGTGCGAGCCCGGCCATGGCCCGCAGCTGCCGCCGACTGCCCGAGTCCCGCGGCAGCAGCACCGCGACCTCGCAGCGTCTGGGCTCCGGCACCCCGTCGCGCTCCCCGAGCGCCCACTCCAGCAGATTGAGCAGCTGCGCGGGCGACTCGACGAGCGCGAGCACGCGGCTCATGAGACCCCTGCCCATGCACCGGTCGCAGTCATACGGCACCCCACCGACGCAGCGTCGGCGCCACCCGCTGGTGCCCCATCCGGTACAGCTTCATCGCGCCGCGGCCCGCGACCCTCCGTACGGCCTTCCCGGCGCGCCCCGAACCGCCCGTGCCCAGTGGGGCGGGCAGCGGGCGGCCCTTCTCGTCGAAGCCGTTGCTGCGGAGGATTCCGGTGAGGTAGATGTCCGCGGTCTGCGGGGAGTAGTACGGCTGCAGCGTCGGCAGCGGGCCCGCCGCGCGCAGTGCGGCGATGCGGGCGCGGGCAGCCGCGTACGGGTCCGTCCTGCCGATGCCCTGCGCCGCCGCCCACGCGGGATCCGGCTGCGGCAGTGCGCCCGCGTCGATGTCGTCCCAGGACGCGAGGCAGCCGGAGCGCACGAAGTAGTGGTTGCCGTGCGCCTCGCGGACGCCGACGTCGGTGAGGATCGCCGTGGGGATGCGCCGGTGCATCGACTCCAGGGCGGCCGTCGAGCTGACGGTGACGAGCAGGTCGGTGCGGTCGAGAACCTCGCCCATGTTGCCGTAGACCAGCCGGAGGTTGGCGGGGGCGGGCTCGGCCAGCTCGTCGACCAGGAGCTGGTACGGGTCGGCCTCGACATGGGTGGTCTGCTCGCCGGGCATGCTGCGCAGCTTGATCAGCACCTGCCGGTCGGGGTACCGGCGCGCATGCGCCGCCGCCCGCTCCAGCAGCCGTAGCCGCCCCTGCCGTTCCCTGGGCACCGACGGCTGGACGGCGAAGGTGACCGTGAACGGCCGGTCGGTGGACGGCCGGTAGGGCTCGCCGCCCAGGAACGGCAGCGCGCACTCCACCACCGAGTCCGGGTCGACGCCGACGTTCTCGAAGACGGAACGGAAACGCCCGGCGTCGTAGGCGGAGTTGGCGAGCACGAGGTCGGTGCCGGCGCGGGTCATGAGCCCGTCGACCATCTTCTCGTAGACGACCCCGACGTACCCGCTGACCGTGACCGGCCTGTGCTCGCGCCCCTCCCACGCCAGCCCCAGGCTGTGCGTGAGCGCCAGGACCGTACCGCCGAGGACGGCCAGGACGACGATGTCGGCGCTCGCGAGCTCCTCGTCGTCGACCAGCTCGGCGGCCGACAGCACGCGCTGTGTGTCGGGCACGATCCCGACCTCGGCGAGCTGCCGCTCGGTCGGTGTGGACCGGCCCCGCAGGAAGCAGGCGTCGAGCGCGTGCCCGGGAGCGATCTGCCGCGCCACCGAGGCGCCCCACTTCCAACGGGTGTCCGAATCCGCGAGTACGGCGATACGTCTGGGAGGCATGGCTCGGCGCCCTTCGTGCGGTGGATCAGGAGGGGTGGGGGTGCGCCGAGGCTAGGAGCCGTGTCTGGGTGCCGGATGAGTGATCCCTTGAAGGAACCTTGGGCAAGCTTGGGGTGACTGTGAGAGATTCCTCAACTGCCCGGTTTTTCCAGCGGGTTCACGATCGGCCGGCAGGCGTCTGTCGCCCACTGTTCGCCTGATGTTCACGGGTGTTCACGGAACCCGGGAGTAGTGGCGCCCCTCACGTGACAGCTGTCATGCACAAAGCCGGACGCCGGGCACTGGGGGGAGCGGAGCCATCGCCCGTACGTTCCTTCCCATGACGAAGAGCGACGGGGCGGACCCGCAGAAGACCGACATCAGGGTGAGCGTGATCGGCGGTCACCGCCTCAAGGGCGAGACCCTCCACGAGCGCACTCTCACCGTGTCCCTCATCGGCGGCGCCGAAGTGGACCTCACGGACATCGACATCCCCGACGGCGCCGAACTGCGCATCACCAAGCTCAGCCTGATCGGCGGGGTCAGCCTCAAGGTCCGCCCCGACGTGCGCGTCGAGGTTCACGGCATCCGCCTGGGCGGCGTGAAGGACGACGGCCCGAGCGAACCCGGCGGGCCGACCGTCCGCATCGACGCCTGGGGACTGATCGGCGGCGTCGGCGTCAGCCGCGGCTGAGGCTCTCCACCACGCCGGTCACATGCACGCGCTCCCCGCCGCGCAGCTCGAAGCGGCCCCCGTCCGCCGCATACGTCACCGTCCCCGGCAGCAGCACCGGTGCCCTGAACTCCGCTGCCACGCGGGCGTGTTCGGGCGTCCCGTGCGCGGCGAGGCAGCGGGCCACCGTCCACATGCCGTGGGCGATGGCGCGCGGGAACCGAAGAGGCGGGCGGTGAGCGGGTGCAGATGAATCGGGTTGCGGTCGCCGGACGCGGCGCCGTAGCGCCGTCCCACGTCGGCGCCGAGCCGCCACTCGGCGACGGCGGGCAGCAACTCGGGCTCCTCCATGGGCTTTTGAGCCGCACGGTCATGGGCCCGGTGCCGCGCGAGATACGTGCTCCGTGACTCCCACACGACGTCCCCGCCGTCCCGCACCTCGGTGATCACCGAGGCCTCGGTCCCGCGTCGATGCGGCTCCAACCCACCTACGTACACGGCGAGTTCGTACTCCCCGGTCGCGGTCAGGTTCCGCCGCCGGGTGATCTCGATCGACGTGTGGACGAGCCCGAGCAGCGGCAGCGGGAAACCCCGGTCGCTCATCAGCCGCATGGCCAGCGGAAAGCCCAGGACGTGCGGATACGTCAGTGGCAGCGCGTCGTCGCCGGTCGCGAAGCCGCACACCCGCTCGTACGCCGCCAGCCGCGCCAGGTCGATGCGCAGGGCGGGCAGGACGAGCCGGGCGCGGGGAAAGTCCGCGTCCGGACGTGGCCGTTTGAAGGGGGAGAGCAGGGCGCCGCGCGCGAGCAGCGGCGTGAGGGCGGGAGTCTGGGGCAGCACCACGGACGTCGACATCACGCCCCCAGCAGGCTCTGGCCGCAGACCCGGACGACCTGCCCGTTGACCGCACCCGACGCGGGGTGCGCGAGCCAGGCCGTGGTCTCGGCGACGTCGGCCGGGAGTCCGCCCTGCGCAAGGGAGTTCATCCGGCGGCCCGCCTCACGGATGAACAGCGGTATCGCGGCCGTCATCCTGGTCTCGATGAACCCGGGCGCGACCGCGTTCACGGTCACCCCGTGCTCGGCGAGCGCACGCGGTGCGAGGGCGCGCACCAGTCCGACGACGCCCGCCTTGCTCGCGCCGTAGTTCGTCTGACCCGCGTTCCCCGCGAGCCCGGCGATCGAGGCCGTGCCGACGATGCGGCCGCCCGGCCTGACCGCCCCGGCCGCGAGCAGCGCGTCCGTCGTCCGCAGTACGCTCGCCAGATTGACGTCGAGCACCGAACTCCACCGCTCGGCGGGCATGTTGACCAGCCGCCGGTCGCGCGTGATCCCCGCGTTGTGGACGAGTACGTCAAGGCTGTCCGGCAGCGCGTCCGCGATCCGCGCACCCGCGTCCGCCGCCGTGATGTCGAGCGCGAGGGCGCTGCCGCCGAGCCGTTCGGCGACCCGCCGGGCGTCCTCCTCCGCCTGCGGAACGTCCAGTACGACGACCCGCGCACCGTCCCGCGCCAGCGTCTCGGCGACCGCCTCGCCGATCCCGCGGGCGGCACCGGTGACCAGGGCGGTGCGCCCGGCGAGCGGACGGTCCCAGTCGACGGTGACCTCCTCGGCCGTACCGACCCCGATCACCTGACCGCTGACGTAGGCGGACCTGGGGGAGAGCAGGAAGCGGAGGGTCGACTCGGCGGCGGCCGCGTCCGTCACCCGCAGGAGATTCACGGTCCGACCGCGCCCGACCTCCTTGCCGAGCGAGCGCACGAAACCCTCCAAGGCCTGCTGTACGGCGGCCTGGTGGTGGTCGTCGGCGTCAAGTGGCGCACCCAGCACGACGATCCGGCCACTGCTCGCGACCGACCGCACGACAGGGTGGAGCGTCCCGTGCACCTCGGCGAGCGCGTCGACGTCCCGCACTCCGGTGGCGTCGAGGACGACGGCGGCCGGACGCTCGGTCCCGGTCTGCAGTCCCGTACGGGAAAGGACGGGACCGAGGTCGAGGTCCGACTTGCCGGCCGTGAGGTGGAGCAGGCCGCCGCCGGTCAGGGACGGCTGCTGCGGGGACCAGCGCTGGAGCGGAGCGGGTTGGGGGAGGCCGAGTCTGCGGGTCAGGAAGCGGCCGGGTGCGGTGCCGGTGAAGCTCAGGTAGCGGTCGGCCATGTCCGTACTCCCCACGCGAATGCCTGCTTACTCCAGAGTCAGGTTACCCGAGGTAAGTGGAGGTCGGGAGGTGAAAAACGTTCAACATACCGCCCGGTAGGGTGTCTTCGGCCAGAAAAGCCACGAGGCTGCACATCCCCGACGCCGGACAATCGTCGAACCCTCACCGGGTCATCACGCGAGCGCCGTACGATCTGCTCTCCTGACCTGCGGCAACTCCCCCGCAGGGCAACTCCGTTGAACCTCTGGAGTCGCCCGTGTCCACCTCCCACCCGCCGGCTGTTCCCATGGCGGTCCACTCCACGACGTACGACGGCACGCCGGTCCTCGTGGAGCCCGCGATACGACGCCTGGACGGGCAGGTGCGCGAGGTCTCCGTGCCGCCCTTCGCCCCGCCGCTGACGCACGGCTCGCTCGCCGAGCTGCCGTTCGACAACGCGCGCATCGCTCCCGAGGACAAGGTCCTCAGCCGCCGTACCGAGTCGGGCAAGTGGACGCATGTGACGGCGGCCCGATTCGCCGAGGAGGTCCTGGCGACGGCGAAGGGGCTGATCGCCGAAGGGCTGGCACCGGGGGACCGGATCGCCGTCATGGCGCGGACCGTCTACGAGTGGACGCTCCTCGACTTCGCCGCCTGGGCCTGCGGACTGGTGACCGTCCCGATCTACCCCACCTCCTCGGTCTTCCAGACCCGGTGGATCCTGCAGGACTCCGGCGCCGTCGCCCTCGTCACGGAGACCGCCGCCCAGGCGGCGGCCCTGGGCCCGGAGCTGCACCGCCTGCCGGACCTGCGCCACCTGTGGGTCATGGACAAGGGCCATGTGGAGCGCCTCGCGGAGCACGGGGCGGACGTACGGGACCAGGAAGTGGCCGTACGGCGCGGGATGCTGGGCCCCGACACCGTGGCCACCGTCGTCTACACCTCGGGCACGACCGGCCGCCCCAAGGGCTGCGTGATCAGCCACGGCAACTTCTTCGCCGAGGTCGACAACGCGATCGAGCTCCTCTACCCCGTCTTCCGGGCCCGCACCAGCGAGGAAGCGGCGATCCTGCACTTCCTGCCCATGTCGCACATCTTCGGGCGCATGGTGGCGGTCGCCTGCATCCGCGCGCGGGTGCGCCTCGGCCACGCCCCGAGCCTGAAGTCGGAGGAACTGCTGCCCGACCTGGCGAGCTTCAGGCCGACCTGCCTCGTCGCCATCCCGTACATGCTGGAGAAGGTCTTCAACGTGGCCCGCGCGCGGGCCGAGACCGGCGGCCGGGTCACCGCCTTCGATCGTGCGGTGGGCGTGGCCTGCCGCTACGGCGAGGCGCGGGAGGCCCGCGCGGCCGGCACCGGCCCCGGCCCGAGCGCCGCACTGAAGGCGGCCCGCACCTTCTACGACCCGCTCGTCTACCGCCGAATCCGCAACGCCATGGGCGGCAGGGTCCGCTACATGATCTGCGGCGGCTCCCCACTGGGCAGGCGCCTGGCGGCGTTCTACGCGGGCGCCGGCATAGAGATCTACGAGGGCTACGGCCTGACGGAGACGACCGGCGCCGCGACGGTGACTCCGCCGCTCAAGCCCCGGCTGGGTACGGTCGGTTGGCCCCTGCCCGGCACGAAGGTCCGGATAGCCGCGGACGGCGAGATCCTGCTTGCCGGCGGACACGTCCTGCGGGGCTACTGGGACCCGAACGCGGGCGGAGTCGTCCCCGCGACCGCCGACGGCTGGCTCCCCACCGGCGACATCGGCCGCCTGGACGAGGAGGGCTACCTCTACATCACCGGCCGCAAGAAGGAGATGCTGATCACCGCGGGCGGCAAGAGCGTCGCCCCGGCCCCGCTGGAGAACTGGCTGCGCGCGCATCCCCTGATCTCCCAGGTGATGGTCGTGGGCGACCGCCGCCCCTACGTCGGAGCCCTGGTCACCCTCGACATGGAGGGCATCGCCCACTGGCGCCGTATGCACGGCAAGCACCCCGCCGTCACGGCGGAACTCATCCTGGACGACGAGGAGTTGAGGGCGGTCCTGCAACGGGCGGTGAACGAGGCCAACAAGCTGGTCTCCCGCCCGGAGTCCATCCGGCGCTTCAGTGTCCTCCCCGTCGACTTCACGGAGGAGGCGGGGCATCTGACACCGTCGATGAAGCTGCGGCGGCAGGCGATCGCCGAGGACTTCGCGGCACAGATCGAGCAGCTCTACGACCCCTACGGTGCGTCGCGCGGATAGCCGCCCTCGGCCCGGCCTGCCGTCGAGGCTGCACAGGCCCGTCTCCGGACCAACCCCGAACCCGCACCAACTCCCCATGCGCGCGCCGTACGATCGCGGTTGTAACCCGCGGTAACTCTCGAGCCGCACACCGCCGGTGAATGAATCGGTACGCACTGCACGTATCACAACAGCAGAGCGGAACCGAGCTGCACGCCCCAGGAGCTGCCATGTCCGTGCCCGTGCCCTACCCGTCCGCGTCCGACTACGACGGCGTGCCCCAGCTGGTGCAGCCCGAGATCCGGCGGCTGGACGGCGAGGTGCGCGAGACGTCGGTTCCGCCGCTCGTCCCGCCGCCCACCCACGGCTCCCTCGCCGACCTGCCGTTCGACAACGCGGACGCGGCGCCGGACGCGCGTGTGCTCAGCCGCCGTACGCAGGACGGCGATTGGACGGACGTGACGGCGGCGGAGTTCGCCGAGGAGGTCCTGGCCCTGGCCAAGGGGCTGATCTCGGAGGGGCTGGTCCCCGGCGACCGGATCGCCGTCATGGCACGGACGATCTACGAGTGGACGCTCCTCGACTTCGCCGCGTGGGCCGCCGGCCTGGTCACCGTCCCGATCTACCCCACCTCCTCCGTCTACCAGGCCCGGTGGATCCTCCAGGACTCCGGTGCGGTGGCCCTGGTGACGGAGACGGCGTCCCAGGCGGCGGCGCTGGGACCGGAGTTGAGCCGGCTGCCGGACCTGCGGCACATGTGGATCGTGGAGAAGGGCCACCTGGAGCGGGTGGCGGAACTGGGCCGGCCGGTCCCCGACCAGGAAGTCGCCGTACGGCGCGGGATGCTGGTCCCCGACACCCTCGCGACGGTCATCTACACCTCGGGCACGACGGGCCGCCCGAAGGGCTGTGTCCTCACGCACGGCAACTTCCTGGCCGAGGTCGACAACGCGATCGAACTCCTCTACCCCATCTTCAAATCGAAGGCGGACGACCCCGCCACCCTCCTCTTCCTCCCCATCTCGCACGTCTTCGGCCGGATGGTGGCGATCGCCTGCGTCCGCGCGCGGGTGCGCCTGGGCCACGCCCCGAGCCTCCAGTCCGAGGACCTCCTCGCGGACCTGGGGACCTTCCGCCCCACCTTTCTGCTCTGCATCCCGTACATGCTGGAGAAGGTCTTCAACAACGCACGCGCCAAGGCGGAGGCGGGCGGCCGGGCGAGCGCCTTCGACCGGGCGGCGCGTGTGGCGGTCCGCTACGGCGAGGCGCTGGAGGCGCGAGCGGCGGGCACGGGCTCGGGGCCGAGTGCCTCACTGAAGACGGCCCGAGCCTTCTACGACCCTCTCGTCTACCGCCGTATCCGCAACGCCATGGGCGGCCGCATCCGCCACCTGATCTCGGGCGGCTCCCCACTGGGCCGCCGCCTGGCGGCCTTCTACGCGGGCGCGGGAATGGAGATCTACGAGGGCTACGGCCTGACGGAGACAACGGGCGCGGCGACGGTCACCCCGCCCCTCAAACCCCGGCTGGGCACGGTGGGCTGGCCCATGCCGGGCACGAGGGTCCGCATCGCGGCCGACGGCGAGATCCTCCTGGCCGGGGGCCAGGTCTTCCGCGGCTACTGGGACCCGCACGGCGGCGGGGTCATCCCCGCCTCGGCGGACGGCTGGTTCCCGACGGGCGACATCGGCCGCCTGGACGACGAGGGCTATCTGACGATCACCGGCCGCAAGAAGGAAATCCTGATCACGGCGGGCGGCAAGAACACGGCACCGGCCCCGCTGGAGAACTGGCTGCGTGCGCACCCCTTGATCTCCCAGGTCATGGTGGTCGGCGACGCCCGCCCCTACATCGCCGCCCTCATCACCCTCGACCTGGAGGGCGTCACCCACTGGCGCCGCATGAACGGCAAGCACCCGGTCCCGGCGGAACTCCTGGTCGACGACGAGGAGTTGCGGGCAATCCTCCAGCGCGCGGTCGACGAGGCCAACAAGCTGGTCTCCCGCCCGGAGTCCATCCGCCGCTTCACCATCCTCCCGAGAGACTTCACGGAGGAGGCGGGCCACCTGACCCCGTCGATGAAGCTAAGACGCCAGAACGTGATGCGGGACTTCGCGACGGATGTGGAGGGCCTGTACGAGCGATGATCGGCGGGCCACCGCCACGAGGCCCCGGGCCACGTCAGGAACTGAGCCGATCGAGTTCGGCACTGATCGCGTGCCGCAACGGATCGTGCTGCGGCCCGAGCACATGGCGCTCGTCCTGCCACCGCTCACGCGGATACAGCCACACGGGCCTGCCCACGAACTCGTCCGGCTCCCAGCCGAACCGCGGCCAGACGTGCGCGTGCAGGAACGGATCGGTGTTCCCGAGAATCTCGAGATTGACCCGCCGAAACGCAGGATCCAGCCGCGCACACGCGCGCTCGACGGCCTCGCCCAGCCGGTCCATGTCGGACAGGAACGCAAGCCGCTTGCTCCTCGGCAGCTGCGACAGCCGTTGCACCACGGGGTCGTCCACGAGGAGAACGGAGTACCCCGGGAGGAACTGCACGTCCCCGATCACCGCGAACCCCGCTTGCAGCCGTCTGAGTACGGTCGGGTTCTCGTCCCGGAGTGCGGTGCCGATCCGGTCCCGGCGCCAGTCGGTCAAGGCGCCAGTTCCGTCAGGGGTGGCGTCGACGGTGGTGCGCCGTAGCGGATGTAGTACTCGGTGGACATCGCCCTCGCCCGCTCCTCCGGTGGTAGTGCTGCGAGTCGGCCCGGGAGAGCGCCTCGTTCCGTCTCGCTGCGGTGGGAGAGTACGGCGGCGAGTTTCTGGTCGAGCCAAGGGGTGACGTCCACCGCTGCGGTGATCCAGTCGTCCGGGACGCTGTGCGGCGTTCTGCCCGGCCGGAGCAGGACGTGGGGCAGTGCGCGGGCGGTGGAGTCGGGGTGAGTGGCCAGGTAGAGGGCACTCGGCTGCCACGGGGCGCCGGTGTCCGGGTAGAGGCGGGGCCAGGCGGCCGCCTGGAACGCCAGTACCGTCAACCGGTGGGTGTGGACATGGTCCGGGTGGCCGGTCAGCCCGCCGTACGCGTCGTGCGTGACGACGATGTCCGGCCGGAACTCCCTTATGTGCGCAACCAGTTGGCCGACCGACTCGTCCAGCGGCGCGTCGCACAGCCGCACACCACGCGGCGCCGACTCCGGCATCCGCGCATCGGCGTACCCGAGCATCCGCGGCTTTCCGGCCCCGAGATGACCCAGCGCCTCCGCCAACTCCTCCGCACGCCAGGTGCTTTCCGCCCATGTCGCCGTGACCACCGCGGTCCGCGCCCCCGACGCCGCATGCCGCGCGAGCACCCCGCCCGCCGACAGGGACTCGTCGTCCGGGTGCGCGAAGACCGCGAGAAGGCTGGGGAGGGGCACGGCTATGCCGCCTTGCGTGCGATCAGGAAGGCCTGCGGGACCGACTCCTTGAGGGCCTCGTCCGGTTCGCGCACGGCCTGGGAGTGGAGGGCGAAACCCGCCGCCGTCAGCAGCTCCACGAGCTGTTCCGGGCGCCGCCGTTGGAACTCCAGGGAGACCGGGTGCCCCCACGGGTTGTCATGACGGCGCGGCACGTCACCCGCCTGGAAACCGAGCAGCAGATGGCCACCGGGGCGCAGCACCCGGTGGAACTCGCCGAAGAGGGACGGGAGTCGGTCCGCAGGGGTGTGGATGGAGGAGTACCAGGAGACGACACCGGCGAGACTGCCGTCCGCGTGCCCGAGCTCCAGCATCGACCCCTTCTCGAACCGCAGTCCCGGATTCTCCCGCCGCGCGATCGCCAGCATCGACTCCGACAGATCGAGCCCGTGCACATCCAGCCCCAACGAGGCGAGGAACCCGGTCGCCCGCCCCGGCCCGCACCCCAGATCGGCCACCTCCCCCTCGCCGCCCACGAGTTCGGTGTAGAGCGCGAGCACGGCCCGCTCCAACGGCCTGCCGGCGAGCTCGTCCCGGAAGCGGTCCGCGTAGTCCTCGGCGATGGCGTCGTAGAAGGTGCGCGTGGCGGTGAGGAAGTCGGTGTCGGTCATGGCTCGGGACCGTACAACCGCCCACTGACAATCCCCCCGCACACCACACCCACCACCACCCTTTCAAGCCAGCTCCACCCGCGGCCCCTCAAGCCCTCCACCACCGGCTCCTCAAGCCCCCGGCCACTGGCCCGTGAAGGTCTCCACCGCCGTTTCTCCGAGCTCCCGGCCACTGGCCCCTGAAGGTCTCCGCTGCCGGTTCTTCAAGCCCTCTCACCGCTGGTCCCTCAAGGCCTCCACCGCCGGCTCCTCAAGCTCCCGACCACTGGCTCCTGAAGGTCTCCACCGCCGGCTCCTCAAGCTCCCCACCGCTGGCCCCTCAATCCCTCCACCGCCGGCTCCTCAAGCTCCCCACCACTGGCCCCTCAATCCCTCCACCGCCGGCTCCCCAAGCTCCCCACCACTGGCCCCTCAATCCCTCCACCGCCGGCTCCCCAAGCTCCCCACCACTGGCCCCTCAAACCCCTCACCACCAGCTCCCCAAGCCCCAACACCAGCCTGTTGAGCCATTCCCACGAGCCCCTCTCACCCCACCCCCACCGCCCGCAACACCCCCGCCGTCCCCGCCGCACCCAGCACCACCACCACGAACGGTGCCCTCCGCCACGCCAGTGCTCCGCCCACCAGCGCCCCGGTCGGCCGCGCCCACCCCGCGAAGCCCCCGCCCTCCGTCAACGCCCCCTTCGCCAGCAGCGCGACCAGCAGGACGATCGCCCCCGCCGACAGCAACTCCTGCACCCGGGCAGGGAGTTCGACCCGTCCTTGCAGTACGGGCCCGACCAGCCGGAAGGTATACGTGCCGACCGCCAGCGCCAGCACCATGACCACGGTGGCGTTCACGTCGCGTCCGCCTCGCTCACGTTCGCGCCCTTCCCGCCGAGCCGCCCGTACAGAACCAGCCCGGCCGACGCCAGCAGCACGGGCACCCCCGCCGGCACGGCCGGCGTCGCCGCAAGCGCGATCACCGCGCCGAGCAGCGCGCACCGCCGCACCCGGGCGTCCCCGCGCAGGGTCGGCAGCACCAGCGCCACCAGCACGGCGGGAAAGGCCGCGTCCAGTCCGTACGCCGCCGTGTCGCCCAGCGCATCGCCGGCCAGCGCTCCGGCCAGGACACCGACGTTCCATACGACGAACAGGCCGATCCCCGAGACCCAGAACGCCGCCCGGCGCCGTACCGGATCGTGCTGGGCGAGTGCGAACGCCACCGACTCGTCGGTCACCAGATGGGCGCCGACCATACGGGCGAGCCGCCCCCGGCCGAGTGTGTCGGCGATCGCGAGGCTGAAGGCGGCCGTACGGGTGTTGAGGAGCAGCCCGGTCGCCGCCGCGGCCAGTGGACCGCCCCCGGCGAGCAGCACGCCGACCGCGCTGAACTGCGCAGAGCCCGCGTACACGACGAGCGACATCACCACCGGCACCCACACCGGCAGACCCCCGGCGACCGAGATCGCACCGAAGGAGACCCCCACGACACCGCCGGCCAGCCAGACGAGCGAGCTGTCGCGGACGAGGTCACGGCTGGGACATCTGCCGAGTGTTCGTTGCAGCGAACGCATGTTTTCTACGATGGACAGCAGCCGCCGTGTTCGTCAAGGCGAACAATCGTACCGATGGAGCGAACGTCATGCCCGATGCACCGCCCCCGCCGTCCCGTCTGCCGCTCGACTGGATTGCCGCCTCCCTGCGCCGCCAACGGACCCGCGCCGGTCTGTCGCTGTCCGAGCTGGCCAAGCGGGCGGGGATTGCGAAGTCGACGTTGTCGCAGCTGGAGGCGGCCGGCGGCAACCCGAGCATGGAGACGATCTGGGCGCTGGCGGTGGCGCTCGGCGTGCCGTTCAGCGCACTGGTCGAGCCGCCGGCACCGGCCGTCCAGGTGATCCGCGCGGGCGAGGGCCCCACCGTCCACTCCGAGCAGTCCAGCTACACGGCCACGCTGCTGTCGGCCAGTCCGCCGGGCGCGCGGCGGGACATCTACTACGTCTGGCTGGAGCCCGGCACCGTACGCGACTCGCAGCCGCACATTCCGGGGACGGTGGAGAACATCGTGGTGAGCGCGGGGAGGGTGAAGGCGGGGCCGGAAGGGGAGCAGGCGGAGCTCGGGCCCGGAGACTTCATGGCCTATCGGGGGGACGTGCCGCACTCGTACGAGGCGCTGGCGCACGGGACGACGTTCGTGCTGGTCATGCAGCACATCTGAGTGCACGCGGAAAAGGCAGGAGCCCCGTTGCCTTGCGGCACGGGGCTCCTTGGGTACTGCTATCAGTTCCGGATCAAAGCACCAGGCTCCGAGACCGAATCAGACGGGGGTGACGTTCTCCGCCTGCGGGCCCTTCGGGCCCTGGGTCACGTCGAAGGAGACCTGCTGGTTCTCCTCCAGCGAGCGGAAGCCGCTCGCGTTGATCGCGGAGTAGTGAACGAAGACGTCGGGGCCGCCGCCTTCCTGGGCGATGAAGCCAAAGCCCTTTTCGGCGTTGAACCACTTCACGGTTCCGGTAGCCATAAGCCCTCCTTGGGCCCAAAGGGTTGCCCTGCTCCAGAACCTGCAAGTGTGAAACGGTGCCGCACAACTGCATACGTCTGAAAACGACGAGAGCCCGCGGTTACATGCTCCGCAGGCTCTGTACTGCAAGGGAAACCAAACTGCAACTTGCGGCGAGCCTAGCACGTGGGCAGCCGAAAGCAATAGAGGTCAAGATCACGTCACTCGGACGTTTGAAGATCAAGTGGAGATTGACTCCGGGGGTGAAGTCTGGAGCGTACCCCACAGGGTCTAGCCTCGCGATGTGGACAATTCTCGCACCCGGCCGCGCGTCGGCCACATCCAGTTCCTGAACTGCCTGCCCCTGTACTGGGGGCTTGCGAGGACGGGCACGCTCCTCGACTTCGAGCTGACGAAGGACACCCCGGAGAAGCTCAGCGAGCAGCTGGTGCAGGGAGACCTCGACATCGGGCCCATCACCCTGGTCGAGTTCCTCAAGAACGCGGACGACCTGGTCGCCTTCCCGGACATTGCGGTGGGATGCGACGGCCCGGTGATGTCCTGCGTGATCGTCTCGCAGGTCCCGCTGGACGAGCTGGGCGGCGCCCGGGTCGCGCTCGGCTCGACCTCGCGCACGTCCGTCCGCCTGGCCCAGCTCCTCCTGGCCGAGCGCTACGGAGTCCAACCCGACTACTACACCTGCCCGCCCGACCTCAGCCTGATGATGCAGGAGGCCGAGGCGGCCGTACTCATCGGAGACGCGGCACTGCGGGCGAACCTGCTCGACGGACCGCGGTTCGGCCTCGAGGTGCACGACCTCGGCACGCTCTGGAAGGAGTGGACCGGGCTGCCGTTCGTGTTCGCGGTCTGGGCCGCGCGCCGGGACTACCTGGAGCGCGAGCCGGAGATCACCCGCAAGGTCCACGAGGCCTTCCTCGCCTCCCGCAACCTCTCCCTGGAGGAGGTCGGCAAGGTCGCCGAACAGGCGGCCCGCTGGGAGGAGTTCGACGAGAGGGTCCTTGAGCAGTACTTCACCACGCTGGACTTCCGCTTCGGCGGCCCGCAGCTGGCGGCGGTCGCGGAGTTCGCCCGGCGCGTCGGTCCGACGACGGGCTTCCCGGCGGACGTGAAGGTGGATCTGCTGGAGCCGTAGCCGAGGTGGAACGGCGCACTACCCTTTTCTCGTCATACGGGGGATACGGGGGGAGGGGTGGACGCCATGCAGCCGCTCGGAGTCGACGAGCCCACGGTCGTGGGGCCCTACCGGCTGCTCGGCCGGCTGGGCTCCGGCGGGATGGGCCGCGTCTACCTGGGCCGCAGCGCGGGCGGTCGTACGGTCGCGGTCAAGATCGTGCACCCGCACTTCGCCCTCGACGAGGAGTTCCGCGCCCGCTTCCGCCGCGAGGTCGAGGCGGCCCGCAGGGTCGGCGGCGCATGGACGGCCCCGGTGCTCGACGCCGACCCGGAAGCGGCCGTTCCATGGGTCGCCACGGCCTATGCGGCGGGCCCGTCGCTGGCGGGCGCGGTGGCGGACGGAGGTCCGCTGCCTCCTCATTCGGTACGAGTGCTGGGCGCGGGCCTGGCCGAGGCGCTGACGGCGGTGCACGAACTGGGCCTGGTGCACCGGGACGTGAAGCCGTCGAACGTCCTGCTGACCCTCGACGGCCCCCTGCTGATCGACTTCGGCATCGCACGGGCCACGGACGGCACGGCCTCCCTCACCTCCACCGGCGTCTCGATCGGCTCACCCGGCTACATGTCCCCCGAGCAGATCCTCGGCAAGGGCGCCACGGGCGCGGCCGACGTCTTCTCGCTGGGCGCGGTACTGGCGTACGCGGCGACCGGGGAGCCGCCGTTCCCGGGTGACTCGTCCGCGGCCCTCCTCTACAAGGTCGTCCACGAGCAGCCCGAACTCGGCTCGCTGGAGGGCGAGTTGCGGGAGGTGGTGGAGGCGTGCCTGGCCAAGGACCCGAGCGCCCGGCCCGCTCCCGGGGAGGTGGCCCGGCGGTTGGCTCCCGAGGGAGCGGCGCGGCTGGTGACGGGCGGATGGCTGCCCGGGACGCTGGTGGAGCGGGTGAGCCGTAGTGCCGTACAACTGCTGAATCTGGAAGTGGCCCAGGGCGAGTCGGCGTCGGGGCCGGTGGGGTTCAGCAGTCCCTCGGTCGGGGACGCGGTGACGGCCGGCGGCGAAGGGGCCGGGCAGTCGACGGTGGGGGAGTTCGGCCCGGCTCCGGTGATGGTCCCGCCCGCGCCGACGGTGGCGCCCTCGGTGCCGGAGCCGCGGGACGCGCCGCCTGCCGAGCAGCGGCCGGGCAGGCTGTCGGTCTCCGTGGCGGCGACCTCCGAGCAGGGCACCGGCGGTCGCGGCCGCCGCCTGAGCTGCACGGTGGCACTCGCGGTCGCGGGCGCGCTTGCGGCGGTGACGGTCGGCTCGGTCTTCGTGTTCGACCTGCTGCCGGGCGGGGGCGGCGACGACTCGGCGAGCAGCGACCAGGGGGCGTATTCGCCTGCGCCCAGCGCGACTTCGAGTGCCGCGGGTACGACACGCCCGTCGACGGGTACGACGCCGAGCGCCTCGTCCGGTACGACACCGGGCGACACGGCCAGCGAGGTTCCCGGCCCCTCGCCCGCCGTCCCCGCCGCCTACCTCGGCACCTGGGAGGGTCAGGCCCTCGCCCTCGACGGCACCCTCCCGGTGGGTACCTTCCGGCTGACCGTCCACCAGGCGGGCGTGGGCGAGGAGTTGGGCAGCCTCCGGCAGACGGACCAGCTCGGCGGCGTCTGCAACGACGTACTGACCGTGAAGACGGTGACGAAGCAGCAGATCGTCGCGACGTCGGTGGGCGCGAAGTCCAACCACGCGGGGTGCAACCCGGCGGCGCACACGGTGCGGTTGTCGCAGGTGGGGGACGACCTGAAGTACGTGTCGGACAGCGAGGCGGAGGGGAATCCTACGGCTCGGATGTCGAAGGTGAACTAGGGGACTCGGACCCGTACTTGACGAGCAGGGTGATCAGGAGGGCGGCGACGGTGAGGGTGGCGAGCAGGCCGACGGCCCACAGGTACGGGTACTCCTCGTGCACCCAGCAGGGTCCGCCCCGGCTGAGGCACTCGCCGTGCCAGTTCCGGCGCCGCTTGGGCCGCCAGGTCGCACCGATCACGCCCGCGATCAGATAGCCGGCGGCCAGTCCGGGAAGGGCCCCGCAGGCCCAGGCCAGCGAACGGGCTTTGCTCTTCTTCCAGTTCATGCGTGTCAGAGGCGCCACGAAGGCCGCGATGACCACCGGTACGAGCGCGCCGACGGTGGCGGCGAAGGCGTAGGCGCCGCCCGGCCAGGCAAGGGCGAACCGGCCCCAGATGTCATGCCCCCAGAACTGGTCGATGAAGATCAACGGAGCGAGGAGGACGAGGAAAACGGGGATCACCAGACACCCGAAGACCCAGCCTCCGCGCTCCTTAGGCGTCTCCGACCGAGGCCGACCGGGCCGATGCCGGTACTGCAGCGCCGCACCCGCCGCCTGCTTCCGCCTCGGCTTCGCCGATCCCCCGCCCATGCCCCGCCACTCTCACTCGCACCGTTGACACCGTTGATCACTACTGTGTCTGCGATAGCGAACACCATCACGCCAAGTGGATGCAACGGGGGAGCCTCACGATGGACGCGCTGCAGCCGGACGACCCGCGGGAGTTGGGCAGCTACCGCAGGCTCGGACGGGCTCGGCACGGGTGGCATGGGGCGCGTCTACCTCGCCCGCTCGCCCGGTCGCCCGGTGGCCGCACCGTCGCCGAAGGTATGGCTGCAGAAGCGCGACTGGGGCACCGACGAGTACGACGTGCAGGGAGCCGTCTCCGGCAAGCACCTCGTCTACACCGACTCCAAGCACAACCTCACCGTGCGCGACACCGCCACGGGAGAGCAGCTGTGGACCAAGAAGATCGGCGACGACCGGAGTTGGCGACCCACGGTCGCGAACGGGCTGGTCTTCCTGCCGGGCGGTCGACGTCAGGACCGGCAAACGGATCTGGCTCTGCGACCGGAGCCGCAGGGGAGTGGTCACGTTCCTGCGGGCCGGGACGACGTTGTACGGGGCGGGCAGCGCCCTGGCCGGCGGTGTCGCCGCCATCGATGCCAGAACCGGCAAGGTCCGCTGGACCTGGACCGACGACAGGGGCAGAAGCGGCGACTGGCAGATCGCCCTCTCCGGCAGCCGGTTGACGGTGACCAACAGGCCGGACATCTACGCGATGCCGGCGGTGTGGGACGAACACACCACCAGGGACGACGAAGAGGGCCGCGGATCGGTGCGATCCGCGGCCCTCGTGCTGTGCCCGCCCGGGTCACATCGGCGTCGTGACCGTCACATGCTCCCCGGTGCCCAGGTGCAGCATGCCCTTGCCCGGTGTGATCTGGCCGCCGACCATGCTGCGGTTCGTGCGGATGCCGATCAGTTCGCCCGCGGAGCTGTCCTGCGGCGACAGCAGGATGCCGCGCCGGGCCTTCTTCATCTCGACCTGCCAGCCGGAGAAGCCGTCGCAGATCTCCTCCTCGTCACCTGCGATGACGACGGCCAGGCCCTCCTCGGCGCCGCGCTCGACGATGCGCTTGAAGACGTCCTCGGCGTCGCAGTCGTCGTGCACCTCCGCGTCGTCGACCAGGACGACGACGGGCTGCGCGGGACTGGCCGAACCGATGAGCTCCTCCAGCTCGTCCTCGTCGATGTCACGGCCAGTGAAGACCTTCAACACCCCCTCCTGGCCATCGAGTTCCCGCAACGGGGACGGGCGCGGTGCCGCGAGGACCAGCCGTACCCCCTGCGTGAGGTAGGAGCGCGCGATGTTCAGCAGCACCGTGCTGCGCCCGGACTTGGCGGGTCCGCCGACCACGAACGCCGGGATGCCCTGGGCGAGGTCCGGACCGAACGCGGTGAGCTCGTCGCCGCCGACGCCCACCAGGGCCCACAGCGGGGAGGAGCTCACCGCCGGGTCGCGCATCGCCCAGGCGTCGGCGAAGGAGATCCGGCTCGGCAGGACGTCGACACGGAAGGGGCGGTTGGCGCGCGGCACACCCGCGTCCCGCGCGGCCGCGGCGTCACCGATCGCGACGAGCGCGGCGGCCTGGCCCTGACCGGTGGTGTCCTCGGCCAGCAGCGCGAACTGGGTCTCGGTGGCCGTCTCGCTGGCGAACCCGCGCCCGGGCGGGATCTCCTCGGGGATCTTGCGGGCGTTGATGTCCAGCATCGAGAAGTCACCGCGGTCCGCCAGGCGCAGACCGTACTTGTCCTCGGTGAGGGAGGAGATCCGGCCCGTCAGCAGCTGACGGTCACCCGTGATCACCATGTGGATGCCGACGCTCGCACCCTCACGCATCATCGCCATCAACTGGTCGGTGAGATCACCGTGGTTGTACTCGCCGAGCGTGGGCAGCCAGCCCTCCCACCGGTCGAGCAGCACCACGATGTGCGGCAGCCGTTCGTCCTCGGCGGCGGAGGCCCGCTGCTCCCCGATGTCGGCGTAGCCCTTCTCGGCCAACAGCTCCTGACGGCGGGTGAGTTCGCCGGTCAGCCGGTTGAAGAGGCGGACGACCCGCTCGAGTTGGTTACGGCCGACGACCGCGCCGGTGTGCGGCAGCCGGGTCAGCGCGTTCAGGGCGCCGTTGCCGCAGTCGATGCCGTACAGATGGACGTCGGCGCACGACAGCGTGCGGGCCAGCGAGCCTGCGACGGTCCGCAGGATCTGGGAGCGTCCGCTGCGCGGCGCGCCGGCGACGAGCAGGTGCCCGAAGTTCTCGAAGTCGACGACCACGGGGCGGCGGGCCTGGTCGGCCGGCAGGTCCTCGATGCCGTACGGGGCCGCCGGCAGCGCCCCCGTACTGTGCACCGCCGGGATGTCGTCCAGCAGCAGCATCTCGTCCAGGGCGGGCAGCCAGGGGGAGTGCTGGGCCGGGATGCCCAGCGCCTGGTTGGCCTCTCGTACGGCGTCCACCAGCACCTTGAGGTCGGTGATCTCGTCGTCCTCGCGCGCCTCGGTCTTCGGCTTGGTGAGCGCGGCCCGCCCCAGGTCCTGCCAGGACAGCGGCCCGGCCCACGGTGCGAGCGTCGCCGGATCGGCGGCGCCCGGACGGCGGCCACCGACACGGCCGGACTGGAAGGGGACGAGGGAGGCGTGGCCGAGACGGACGTACGCCCGACCCGGAGTGCTCTTCGCGATGTGCCCGGCGTCGGGCGCGTCGATGACGTCCGTCGACTCGCCGGCGTCCGTCACGCGGAGCGCGATACGGAGGTTGGTGTTGGCGCGGATCTCGGGAGAGACGACACCGGACGGCCGCTGGGTGGCGAGCAGAAGATGGATGCCGAGGGACCGACCACGCTGGGCGATGTTCACAAGTCCCGTGACGAAGTCGGGCAGATCACGGACCATCGACGCGAACTCGTCGATGACGATGAGGAGTCGGGGAACCGGCGCATGGCTCGGATCCCTCTTCACCAGGTCCTGGTAGTCCTCGATGTCCTTGGCGTCGGCGGCGGCGAGAATGTGCTCGCGCCGCTTCAGCTCGGCACCCAGCGACTCCAGGGCACGCTCGACGAGGTGCGCGTCGAGGTCGGTGACCATACCGACGGTGTGCGGGAGTTTGACGCAGTCCTTGAAGGCGGAGCCACCCTTGTAGTCGACGAGGACGAACGTCATGTTCTCGGGCGTGTTGGCGACCGCGAGGGCCGCCACGATCGTCTGCAGCAGCTCCGACTTACCCGAACCCGTCGTACCGGCGATGAGACCGTGCGGACCGTCGCGCCGGATGTCGATGCCGAACGGGCCGTCGTACGACTCACCGATGACCGCCATCGTCGACTGCCCGCCCATGCGCCAGCGCGCGGCGATCGCGTCGCGCGACGGCGGCTCCAGCTGCAGCACGTCGAGCAGACGGCTGGCGGAGGGCAGCGCGGAGTCCTCGGTCTCGCCGCTGATGTCACGCAGCGGCGACAGCGACCGGGCCAGCCGTGCGCACCAGGCGCTGGAGACGAAGTCGGGCCGTACACCGGTCCTGCGGCGGGCACCGGTCTGCTCGACCCGCAGCCGCAGTTCGAGGACCTGCTCGGTGTGCTGTCCGTCCTGCCGGTCGCTCTGGTGCCAGGCCTGGAAGGAGGGGAAGCCACCGGCGGAGGCCTGGGGCACGCTCATGGGCGAGGCGGCGACGGTGTCGTCGCGGCGCAGTGGTTCGGCGACGACGAAGGCCTGGCACTCACCGGGCAGGAACCGCTCCTCCTCGTCCAGGCAGATCGCGTAGATGGCGACGGCCGGACCCTCACGGAGCAGCCGTACGACACCCGGCATCGACCGCAGCCGTCGCGACCCGTCCCATACGACGACGATGTCGGGGTCGGAGAAGGCGGGACCGTCGACGCTGCGTCCGCCCTCCTTGAGGGCCTTCTGCCGCGCGTCGAGCAGCTGGGTCAGCTCACCGACCCGCGCACCCACGGTCTCGGAGTCCGTCCCGATCAGGACGTTGACGTCCTGACCACTCGCCGGGCGGGCGTGCGGCAGCCAGCGCACCCAGTCCCAGCGCGGGTGCGCCTCGTTCTCGGTGAGCACGTAGAACTGCACGTCCATCGGGCTGTGCAGCACCGCGGTCTGGGCGACGGCCCACCGCCCGAGCGCCTGCGCCGAGTCACCGGGCCCGGCGAAACCGACGACCCCGAGGTCCCTCAGCGGCAGCGTGACGGGCGAGTCCTCGATCTTCCAGGTGACCTGCCGCTTGTGGTCGTCCTGTTCGGGGTCGTCGAGGACGACCTCGGACGGCACCCGGCCCGTGCCCACCCGCAACAGCAGATGGTCGGCGTCGGTGCGCCGCCGTTCCCACAGCCGGGTACGGGGTCCGGTGCCGAAGGCCAGGACGGAGCCGGGGTCGGGAACGGTGCTGCGCCGCTCGAGCCGCTCCAGGCGCAGGGCGTCCTGGGCGTCCTTGTCGATCCGCTCCTTGTGCTCCTTGTACTCCTTGACCTGCTTCGCGTGTGACTTGCGCCCGGTCTTCTTGTCCATCATGTAGTTGCCGAACATCATGAGCGGGCTCATGAGGGCCATGATCAGGTAGTACCACCTGCCGAAGATCATGACCGAGACCACGGCACCGACCAGCGGCATCAGCGCCATCAGCCAGGGCAACGGCCGTGCTTCGTACTCCTTGGGCGGCGAAGGCAGCCGGAAGTGCGTCGTACGGTCGGCCGGGCGCAGCCGCGGGGGCCGGTTGTAGTCGAGCCCGGCGCCGTCCTCCGACCACTTCAGGGCCGCGTTCGGCGGGCTGTACCCGTCGATCTCCAACAGGGTGTTGCCGAGGGAGAGTTGGGAGCCGAGGGGCCAGGAGCCGCCCTCGAAGTCCTCACCGTCGAGCCGGGGGAAGTCGTCGTTGCCGCCCTCCCCCTTCTCGTCCTTCTTCTCCCCGTCCTTCTTCTCCCTGTCCTTCTTCTCGACGCCGTGGAGGGTGACGTCACAGGCGCCGTCGATGGCGATGGACAAGGTGGCGGCACGCTGGGCGAGTTCGGGGTCGTCGATGCGGATGTGTGCGGCCGGGCCGCTGCCGATGTCGTACCGTCCGACACCCAGCCGGTGCACGGCACCTGCCGCAGGACCGCCGGCCACCCGGAACTCGACGACGCCGGTCGGCTCGCCGAGCAGGCAGCCCGCCGGATCGTGCAGGCTGACCACGACGCCGTCGCGCAGGGCCGACCCCACGATGTTCGCGCCGGGGTCGAGCGGGTAGCCGTCGACGAAGGCCTGCGGCACTCCGCCGGGGTTGTGGTGCCCGCCGATGGGGATGATCTGCGCACCACCGTCGAGACCGACATGCCGCGCCAACTCCCGGGTGATGTCGCCGACCGACGACTCGGGATCGGCGTCGAGCACCACGTCGGCGCTGGCACCGACCATGGGGTCGACGACGGTCAGACTCAGGCGCACGTTCGTCCTCCTCGCTGGGCTGAGGCCGCCCCCGGAACGCTGAACACAGTGGAAGTGACCTTAGCCGCCGCATCTTTCCCCTGCGCAACGGGATGCAACGGGATGCACACTGCTTTCACAGTCGGGTATGTGCACTGGTTCACGGTTCCGTTGCCGGGCGTCCCTGTCATCCCACCAGCCCCACCCGTAAGATCTTTGCTCATGCGGACGGCCGGCAGGTGACCGCGCAGCCCGCAACAGGCAAGCCACGGGGGAAGGCCCTGCGGCGACCGCAACGGGAGGGAGAGCCGTCATGGCCAAAGACACAGACCTTACTTATTCCGAGATGGAGAAGAAGGCGCAGGAGCTCATCAAGGACATGGGCGACATGGAAGACATGCTCAAGAGCGTCGAAAAGCGTGTCGAAGAACTCGTCCAGAACGGGTTCGTCACCCAGAAGGCCTCCGGCGCCTACGACGACTCCATCAAGGACTTCACCAAGGGCGCGGCCAAGACCGTCAAGGGCCTGGAGGGCCTGTCCAAGTTCCTGACCAACGCCGTGAAGGCGTACCAGGACCTGGACGACCAGCTGGCGAAGAGCGCCAAGGGCTAGTCACCGGGAGGCCGGTCGGTCGGCGATCCGCCCCTGAGGCTCGGCCTCGGGGGCGGACGCCTGTGCTCCGGAGTTGCCTGTTTCCGAGCAGAGACAGGCCGCGGACCGCTGCTACGCCCCACCACCTGCACGCCGGCACCGGAGAGCGCGTCCACGACGGCCCCGGCCTGGTGCGACCGGACCTCGATCGCCTCTCCCGAGCGCAGCAGGAGATCGACCGACGGGGCGAGCCATGCCACACCACTCGGCAGCAGGACGGCACCCTGCACCTCGGCGAGCGGCAGGTCGAGCACGGCTCCGTCCGTCCCGCGAAGCCGCAGAGCCACGGCGCCGACTGCCAGTGCTCCGGTGCGTGTGGGGCCGAGATCCCAGGCGGCGGCGGTCGACGCGATGGCTTGGCCGTCGGGAGCGCCGAGGCCGTAGCGAACCGGGTGCAGGACCGCTCCGGCGGCGAAACCCTGGGCGAGGGCGCCCGCAACGGAGTTGAGCTCGGTCTGCTCGCGACGGTTCATACGTACGACCTTGGGCAGCCCCAACACCAGTACCGCCAGGGCCAACAGCCCTGCCAGGGCAAGCCCGAGGGCACCCTTGGGGCGCGCGACGACGTAGACCAGGGTGACGCTGACGGTGGGGGAGAGAAGAGCGGCGTACAGCAGGGCGGGGTGGATGCGGAGGCCGGAGAGATGGGCCGAGGGGGTGCGTGCGGTGGTGCGCTCCCCGTGCGCGAGCTGCGCCCGGTGCAGCTCCCGCCTGCGAGCCCGGGCACGCATCACCCGCTCACCCTCGGACCAGCTGTACCGCTTCTGGTACTTCCTGACCGCGCTCCAGGCGAAGAGCGCCGCGACGATCAGGCAGGGGAGCAGGGCCAGGACGGTGGGGTCGGAGAGGCCGACGAGGACGGCCACGGCGAGGATGACCGCCATGGCCAGCACTACGGCCGCGTAGAAGAAACGGCCGTGAGGGTACCCCTGGGCGCCGTAGCTCGTGGGGAACTCCGCGTCGTGCCCACGGTCGACAGCGGCCCACTGCTGCAGCAACGCGAAGCGCTCGACCGACCGCTTCCTGAACGCGCGCAGGACGAGCAGTGCCGGGACGGCGAGGAGAGCGAGCAACACGACGCCGAGTACGGCTGCCACGGCAACGTCGGTGGCCTCGCTGGTGTCGGAGCTGGCGGCGTCGACCACCATCACGGGGACCAGGGCGGCGGCGAGGGTGACGGCGCCTGTGCACAGGAGGGAGGCGAGGGCGCGGCCGCGGGAGAGGTCTTCGCGGATCAGGGCGTTGAGGGTGGTGGCCTGGTCGCGGAGCCGGGATGGACGATCAGGCCAACTGTCCGGTGCGCTAGGGGGCTTCGGGAAGCCGACTGGCCGGAGAGATGAAGTGCGGGCGGGAGTTGGCGAGTCAGCTTCGGTGGTGTTCGTCATGTCCGTTCCTGCGTCGCGCCTTGTCCGCGATCCAGGTTGTGCCAACCAGGACAGTGAAGAGCGGGGGCTCCTACGATGCCCGGCCAGAAGGAAGTCATGAGGCTGGGCACCCCAATGGCCCAGCCCATGGCGAGGTCACGTGACAGCAGGGGTGGACGGCGGCTCGGCCTGGGATTGTTGACCAGGATCCACAGAAGGTGGAGCAGACAACCCCCGAGCATGACCCAGTAGATCCCGAACAGGCCCCGTGACCGGAATCGGGGACGATGGCTGCGATTCCGATCAACGGGATGATGGATACCAGCGCTCCGACAATGGTCAATCGCACCCTGAAGTTGACTCCTGTACCCAGCTGCTCCCTGAGGGAATCAGCCATTTCTCCCGTTTCCTTTCCCGGTCGTGTTGGCCCGCACAATAACTCGTTGTCTGGAGAACCAGATCGATGCCGCGAGACTCAACACGCCAATACTCACTCCGGCGACTTGTTGTCGCGGAGCTCCTCGGTCGGGTCCACGAAAGAGACCGTCTGGAGAATTGCCCCCATCAAGTCGATGAATTTGGCCCAGTAATCCACAGCCGCAGTGAAGAGCGTGAAGACTGCTGTGAACGGACCCGTGGGGAACGGGACGTGAACCTGGATCTGTGCAGTGACGAGCTCCGTCGCCTCGCCGCTGGCCGTGACTTCCGGGTTGACGTTGAACTGACGCCAAGTGACACAAGAGACCGCTGGGCCGGCAGGCAGATCGAGCCATTGGACATCGTCGTACGGGTCTTTGGAGAGGGTCGCGAGAATCCCTTGAGCGACGACATCGACATCGACAGTTACTTGGTCCGTGGGGACGGCAGCCAAGGTGAAGGCACATTGGGCAGCGCCCTCGGAGAGGTTGTGCCTTGCCACGTCCCCTTCCGGAGTGAGTTCCTCCTCGGATGTGGAGAACAGGCCCATCGCAGCGTACGAGGCGCCGGTGTCCGCCATGAGTTCGGCTATCGCTGCGAAGTACGGAGCGGCAGGACTCCAGACGGCATCGTCACCACGGGAGTAGAGCTCACGCACGAAGGAATCGGCAAGCCGTGCACGTTCCTCGGGCGTGGCGGCGAGGGGGAGCGCAAAGAATCCTTCGGGGGCGAGGAACCAGATGGGTGGTGGCTCGGTGGGTGGAGGCGCAGGCAGGGAAGGGGACGTCATTGGGGGAGAAGCCGTTCCGGTGTGACGAGAAGTGGGGGTGGTCAGAAGTCCTCGGGAAGATAGTCGCTGATATCGATCTTCTGCCCGGCGGAGTCCATGGTCATAGTTGCCTCCGAGGCCCCAAAAGCAGACGTGTACCTGTCCGGGGGGAGGATATCCACTCGAATGCGACCGGTCGGATTGCGCGAGATGATGGGGGGCACGGATTCTGGCGTCCGGTTCTCGGCGGCAAATTCCAACACGGTTTTTCGCTGTGACGGAGTCAGGGATCCCAGCGGGATCAGATCGCGCGGCGGCACCAGATACTGCGCCACCTTCACGCGCCAGACCGAGCGCAGCCTGCACCACGAGCCGTCTACGAAAGTGACCTTGAAGTCGTTGCCGTCCTTGAAATCCTTTAGCTCGATGCTATCGATGTCGACACGGGGACATTCCCAGAGCATTTCATCATCGATGAGCTCCAGATCCTTCTTGTGGAAGGGAAGGCCGACGACGACCAGCCTGCGGTCGGTGACGATCAGGTGTGTGCGGTAGTGCTTCTCGTTCGAGCGCCCGGGGTCCAATTGCCAGGGGAGGGTGCGGGCAATGGTGCCGACTGCCGCCCACATGACAGGAAAGTCCTCCACCTCGTCGGCCGGCTCGTCCGGGGTGTCGGAACCCGAGTCGTCGGACTGACCACCGCCACTGATGTTGCCCCCTGCGGAGCTGAGGAAGGCCAGGGCGGCTGCGCCCGCAGCCATTGCCGTGGCCTTCAAGGATTTCTGGGCGACTACGCCACCCGTAGAGCGGGCCACGTAGGAAGGACCCTCGGGCCAGCCCGGCAACTCACGCTGAATGTCGTTGCGCTCGGTGTCACGGAACCAGCGCATACCCCTGACACGGGTTGCAGCGCCGGTGGCGAAGGTGACGGGGACACGGGAAAGAAGTGTTTCTCCCGATTCGGGCTGCCAGATGTTCATTGCTGTACGCCCTTCCTCATGTGGCGCCCTCGCTTCTCCGACTAGTCACCGAATACGGCCTGCGCAATAGGCGCGGCAATCTTGGGCATAACCTTCATACCACCGTCGATTCCCCTGCCGAGGCCACTGATTGGATCCACGTTGAACTTCGTGAACGTGTTGATGCCTTTCGACCCCAGCCATTGACCCTCGCGGTAGCCGGCCGTGACAAGGCCTCCCATACGTGACGCCAGGCCGCTCGTAGCGTGGGAGACCTCGTAGACATGGTCGGACATACCGCCGATCTTCACCAGGCCGGCCTTGCCTAGCCCACCGGTCAGCCCCTCCGAAGCTTTGCCCAAGGAGAACAGGATGCGTGACCTGCCAAGGCTGGTGGCCTTGAACCCCGTCCCGAGCAGCTTGGTGGTAGCTGACGCCGCCTCCTCGGCTGCGACGGCGGTCTTGCCTGCGACCTTGACTCCCTTGCCGAACATTCCAATTCCCGGCAACAGCCCAAGTGCGTCGGTACCGATCGTCATCCAGCTCACATCGGCTCCGGCCGCCATGGCAATGCCATGGGCCGCAAGGGCGAGCCCACTGCCGATGAGCGCGGCCGTACCGAAGATGGCCGCGAGGGGCGGGAACGGAAGCGTGACGATGGCCAGCATGCCCAGCACCGCGGTGATGTCGCTGAGAATGTCACCGATCATCTTGATCAGGTCGGCGTGGTCCTTGATCCAGTCACCGGTGGCATCCCAGGCATCCGCGATGCTGTTGCCCAACTTGTCCCAGAACCCGGGCTCGTCGGGCGCGATGTCGCCGGCCTTGTCCAGCTCCTTGCTGATCTTCCCGGCGGCCTGCCGGTACTCCTCCTCCAGCTCGTGGACCTTCTGGATGACGCCGTCCACCGCGCTGGAGGCCTTGGCGAGTTCCTCGCTGCCCTTGCCGTCGGCCTTTCCCTCGGCCTTCGCCTTGTCGTCTAGTTTGTCGCCGGCGGACTTTTCGAGCCTGTCTGCTCGGTCCTGGAAGTCCTGAAGTTCGTTGGCCCAGCGGTGCAGTGCGCGCGACGCCTTGTCGAAGGAGGTGTGGCTCTTGCGGATGAGGGGGGTGACGTCCTTGCCGATGTAGTCGGTGAAGGCGATCGCGGTCTTGCCCTTCCAGGCACCCGCCTCGATCTGGTCCAGTTCCTTGACTGCCGTGCCGAGCTCGCCCGCCAATTTGCCTATCTGCTTGGCGAGTTCCCGCGTTTCCTGCACGCTTCCTGGGGTGGGGTCCCAGCCGATGTGGGGGAAGGCGGGCCGATGCCCTGCCACGTCACTTGTCCTTCTTCTTCGGGGCCTTGAGGGATTCGGCCAGATCCAGGTCGAGCTTGCCGAAGCTCTCCCCGATCTTGTTGATCATCTTTACGGCGCCGTGGGTGTGCTTGCCGAGTTGCTTGATGCCGTAGGCCCAGTCGTCGGCGAAGTCCTGTACGTCCTCGACGAGTTTGCCCTCCCCGACGGCGGAGGCGTCCGTGCCTTTGAGGGTGCGGCGGGTGGTCTCCATGCGATCGCTGATGGAGGAGAAGGTCCTCTTGAGGTCCTGGAAGACCGTGTCTTTGAGACGGAGGTCGCTCATGTCAGTTCCGGTTCTTTCGGGCGGCCGACGGGCTGGGGCTTCGTCGGCCGCCCATCTCTGATCAGCGGTTGACGGCCTGGATCTCCTGGACGGTGACGGCCTGGGTTGCGCCGAACGTGCCGTCGGGCAGGTTGCCGCCCGCGCCACCTGAACCAGTCCAGTGGATCTTCCACGTGATGGTGGCCTTGAGCGGGTAGGTGCCGTCCCCGGAGGAGCGCAGGTATTTCACGCCGCACGGCGGGGTCTGGCCTGCCTTGCCCTTGGCGTACGGCTCGCCGATCCGGCCGTTCTTGATCTCGCAGACGCCGGAGGACGGGTAGGTCACCGCGTCCGACGTACCGGGATCGATCTTCAGGGACACCGGTTCGGCCGTCGTGGTCGCACTGATGCCGAGTACCGGCACGGAGGCGGTGACGGAGACCGGCTTGAAGTCTGCTCCGTCCAGCCAACCCCACGTGGGCAGGTTGACCTTGGTCGCGCCTGCCGGGGCCAGCGTCACCTTGGTGCCCGGGACCCGAACCTCGTTGTAGGCGAGTTCGGCGAGGATCTTCGGAGTGACCGCTTCCGGGATGTCGGCCGGGGGGGCCGTGTTGGTGTCGACCCAGAAGATGGGTTTGGTGCAGTCGAGGGCACCAGGGTCTCCCTCGCGGCCGGGTGTGACATACGAGTCCCACCAATAACCCTTGCCGGTCTTGTCCTTGTTGAAGTCTTTGTAGGGGTGGCCGTTGACGTATCTGTCGCGTTGCTCGGCATCCCACTCGTAACCGGTGGATCCGGCCTCCCAGATCGGCTCCAGGTACGCCTCGAGATCGGCGGGGCTGTACTTGGGCGCGTAGTAACAGGGCGGCGGCGTCCAGGTCGTCGTCGAAGTGACGGGGCCGACCGACTGCCCCGATCCGTTGTTCGAACGGTCGTAGACGATGGCACCTGCCGTCGCGGAGATTCCGCCCTTGCCGTCCGAGTTACCGGAGGTGTCAGTGGGCGGGGCTCCCTGGCCTTCGCCCGGTCCGTATGCCGCCGCTGTACCCGGCAATCCCACACCGCACGCGGCAACGATCACGCTCAGCGCCAGGATGCGCCCCCGACCGGTCACCCGGCGCATGTCTTGGCCCCCCGCTTCGAGACCAGGTTGCTGGTCTGCCACACGCCCTGCTTGTCCTTCTCGAGGCGGGTGTTGTACAGCACGTACGGACTCTCCTTCGAGGGAGTCCTGTCGACCTTGTTCGTCTTGCGGTTCTTGTTGAAACCCTTGCTCTCGTCGGAGCAGTAGACGACGGACGCCGTGCTCTTGCCGGAGAGCGTGACCTTGGGGGCGTAGTAACGCGTCGTGCCCGTGAAGGAAAGGTCTGCCTTTACGTACGCCTGCACCCAGGCCACGGCATCGGTCAGTGCCTTGTCGCGGTAGTAGAACGAGAGGCCGGGTGCGCTGGTGTCGCCTCGCAGAATGGCGTCGTTCGTCGCGTCGATGCGCTGGGCGGTGTCCGCCAGGACCGCGTCCTCGGTCGCGTCGCCCGTCTTCCAGTTCTCGTACTTGTCCGTGACGTCCGACGGCAACTTGATCTGCGGACGGCCGGCCGCGCTGGAAGCCGAAGCACTCGGCGAAGCCGACGTCGGGCTTCCCGTGCCCGCTCCCGCGATCTTGTCGTTGGCTTTGGAGCTGTCGTCCCCGCTCCCGCAAGCCGTCAGCAGTAGGGCTGCGGTCGCGGCGAGCGCGGCGGCAGCGGGCAATGTGCGGCGCTTCACTGTGGACTCCCCGTGAGACTGAAGTTCGTCAAGAGCACAAACGCTATCGGTGGGGTTCTTGGTTTCGCCAGAGCGAACTTCCCTGCGAACGTGAGCAATTACGGACGTAAGGGGTTCTCGGGGGTGTGGGATGTGTCCCTATCGTGCTCAAACTGACGAGGGCCTCAGGCGCGTTCGCGTGACGCGTCCGAGGCCGCCGTAGTCGTGGGGAATTTCGGTTCGCTATTGCGGCGTGCGGCACCTTGGGCAAGCGCACGGCGGGTACGCCGACGCGCGGTACTGGCTCGGCGCGACGGTCGGCCACGATCTCGAGTATGTCCGGCTGGGGCGGGTAACGGGTGGCGCAGTCCGGGCAGGCGTAGATGTTGAAGCCGGGGCCCGTGGCGGCGTGTACCTCGTGAACCAAACCCGGTTCGTCGGTGGTGCGTTGGCAGCGGGCGCACATGCGCACCGCGGGGCGGATCATCGGGCGGCTTCCGCCGGAATCCGTACGCCGGGACGTACGTGGCACCTGCTGACAGTGACGAGGAACCGGAGGCATAGGTCGACCGTCGTGGCGTTGGCGGGTGATGAGTTCTTGGGTATCTGACGTGTCGACATGAGATGGCCGCTGTCATGCAGGGTGGCTCCATTGGCAAGTTGCGCCGGGCTGGAGGACTTGTGGGGGCTTCGTCGCCACATTGGCGCGAAGCAGCTGTTTGCTTGCTGTGAGAGCCCCGAGCTGTGACGGCGTTGGGCCCCTCAGGCAGGTCGAAACTCCGGATTCAGGACGCCGATAAGCTGATCGGCATGGAGACCGAGGCGGCCGGAGGGTCAACTGGGGTGGTGTGTCCGGGCTGCGGCGGTACAGAGGTGCGGGCGGTTGAGCAGGCGCGCTTGGGCAAGGGCGCGATGCGTGATGACCTGTACGGCCGATTGGCGCCCGGGCCGGACAAATCCGGCGACGGTTGGATGCACCTTGCGGAAGGCATGGTGCTGACCGGCCTCGGTGTCGTCCTTGCGTACACGGGTGTCCACCAGGACAAGCCTCTGTACATGGTCGGCGGTGTCCTGCTCGCCCTGGTTTGCTTCGCCGGGACCATCGCTGTCGTCCGCAGTGACGGCCGTGAGAAGGCCGCCGCCGAGGCCGGGGCCCCGCGTGCGGAGCGTCTGTGGCGGCCGGCGCAGTACTGCTACGGCTGTACCTCGGTGTTCTGTCCGGGCGGTACTCCATGGCAGGGGGTGCTCACCCCGGAGCAGTTCAAGAAGCTGGTGTGGACGGAGGCGGGTTACGCCGGCCAGCTCGTGGTGGGGGACAAGGCCAAGGAGGCCGAGATTCCGGCAGATGTGTTGCCCGGGCCGTTGTAGGACGCAGGTCGGCGAGCACGGGCAGGACCCGAGGAGCGCAGCCTACTGTCGCGTACCCCGACGCCGCCGGATCCGATGACGACTGCCAGGAGCAGCCCGTAGCGGCGGGCTTTGCTCGCTCTTGATGCGTGCCATACCTCGCCAATAACCGGTCTACGTACTGTCTTGGGGTTGGCATGTGCACAGAGTGAAGCAATTGACGTATGGGGTACGGGGGCTGGTTCGGTGTCGGACCTGAAGAAGGAAGCCAAGTCGATGCACAAGGCGGCGTCGGGGCTGCGTGGGGTGGGGCATCACACGGCGACGCCGTTGAAGCAGTTCGAGGCGCAGTCGCACGACCTGGACGCGCTGGGCGCTCTTGGCTCGCTGCTGGGGGCGAAGGGCGAGATCGATAAGGGCATGACCACTCTGGTCAAGCTGACCAAGCAGCTGGACGAGGAGTGGGAGGCGGAGGCCAAGCTGATCGGCGAGGTCTCCGACGCCTTCGACCTGCTGGACGTGCTGATCGCGGCCGCGGCCCAGGCGGAGAAGGGCTGAGCGGCGCTCCGATGGTCGACCTCAATCCGCTGCACTACATCAACAAGTTCAACCACATGTTCGGCGACAGCGTCGCCAGTGGTCTGGAGTTCCTGGGCATCTCGGATCCGGCGGTGGATCCGGAAGGCGTACGCGAGATCGCGAAGAAGTGGCGGCACCTGGCCACCGGCCTGGACGACGCGGCGGAGGCGGCCGGCAAGTCGCTGGCGGACGTGGAGTGGGAGGGCAAGGCGGCCAAGGCGTTCAACAAGCGCTCCAAGGCGGCCCGTAAGCAGGCCACGGAGATGGCGCATGCGCTGCGCGAGGGCGCGAAGGCACTGGACGACTTCGCGGACAAGGCGCACGAGTTGCTGTCCGAGATCGGCGTCATGCTGGCGGAGATCGTCGAGTTCGAGATCGCCGGCCTGGCGCTGTCCGTCCTCACCGCCGGCGCTTCGGAGGTCGCCTCCACCCTCATCGCCGGGGAGCGGGCGCTGAAGGTTGTGGCGCTGATCGGCCGGATCGAGGAGGAGGGCACCGCGCTGGGGTCCGTGGTCCGTGGGGTCATGGAGGTCATCCGCGGGGTGGAGCGGGCGCTGAAGGCGCTGAAGGAGATCCGCGGGGTCGCGGCCGTGGCCAGGATGGCCAAGGGGGGTGCGGAGTTCTCCGCGTTCACCACGCTGTTGGAGGATCCGGGGGCGTTCAGGGACCCGGAGAAGCTGGCCGGGATTCTGGCCGAGGGCGCGGTGATGGGCGTCGGCTTCGGGGTGCTGGGCAAGGCGCTCGGCAAGGGGCTCAAAGCGCTGGGTCCGGCGGCTCTGGCCAGGCTCAGCAAGTCGATGGGGATGGACTGCGCGGCGTTCGAGCGGCTCAAGCTCAACCCGGGCTTCAACAAGCTGCCCGCCTCGATCCGCAACATGGTCAAGAAGTTCGTGCGGGACCCGATCGACGTGGCTACCGGTGACATGGCGCTGCCGCGCACCGATGTGTCGTTGCCGGGTGTGCTGCCGCTGGTGCTGGAGCGCACGCACATCTCCTCCTACCGGTCGGGCGGTTGGTTCGGCCCGTCCTGGGCCTCCACCCTCGACCAGCGCGTCCAGGCGGACGACGAGGGCTTCGTGTATGCGGCGGCGGACGGCGCCCGCCTGTGCTTCCCGCCGCTGGACCCGGAGAGCGACGAACCGGTCCGGCCGCTGACACCCGGCTCCCGCCTGACTCTGTCCTGGGACGACGGAGTGGACGGTGCGATCCGCGTCACCGACCCGGACCGCGGCCTGGTCCATGTCTTCCACTCCCCGGTCCCGGCGGCCGGCGACGAGGCCGTCGACCTGCCGCTGCAACACATCCAGGACCGCAACGGCAACCGCATCACCGTCGTCTACGCCGAGGGCGACCTCCCGTCCGCGGTCGTGCACTCCGGCGGCTACCACCTCGCGATCGACCACGACCGCTCCCGCATCACCGGCCTGCGCCTGCTCGACCCCGCCCGCCCGGACCGCCCCGGCACCACCCTGGTCACCTTCGGCTACGACGAGCACGGCCACCTGACCGAGGAGACCAACTCCTCGGGCCTGCCCATGCGTTACACCTACGACGCCGACGGCCGCATCACCTCCTGGACCGACCGCAACGACACCACCTACTGGTACACCTACGACGAGCACGGCCGGGTCGTGGCCACCGGCGGCACCGGCAACGCCCTGGCCTCCACTCTCGCCTACGACGACACCACCCGCACCACCCGGGTGACCGACTCCCTCGGCCACACCCGCGCCTACGAACACAACGAGGCCCTCCGCCTCGTCCGCGAAACCGACCCACTCGGCAACGTCACAACCCAGGAGTGGGACGAGGACCTCCAACTCGTCGCCATCACTGATCCACTCGGCCACATCACGCGCTACGAGTACGACGACAACGGGCGCATGGTCTGCATCACGCGTCCTGACGGTCAGGAAGCCACAACCGAGTACAACCAGTTGGGACAGCCCAGCGCGGTGACGGTGCCAGGTGGTGCCGTCTGGCGGCAGGAGTACGACGAGCGAGGCAACCGCACCGTCGTGACAGACCCCGCAGGTGCAGTCACGCGCTTCGCACACGACAAGGCCGGGCGTCTGGTCTCCGTCACCGACACACTCGGACACAGCACGAACCTGCGCTGTAATACTGCCGGACTCCCCCTGGAGGTCACGGATTCCCTGGGCGCGGTCACACGCTACGAACGGGACAGGTTCGGGCGTCTGGTCTCCATCATCAACGCGGCGGGTGCAACAACCCGGCTGGAGTGGACAGTCGAAGGCCGACCGCTCCGTCGTACAACTCCCGACGGCGCTGTCGAGTCGTGGACGTACGACGGTGAAGGCAACTGCATCAGTCACACTGATCAGGTCGGGGCCGTCACCTCGTTCGAGTACACACACTTCGACCTTGTTGCGGCACGCACCGGTCCGGACGGGGTGCGCCACGAGTTCGTGCACGACACGGAACTACATCTCGTCCGGGTCATCAATCCGATGGGGCTAACCTGGAGTTACGAGTACGATTCCGCGGGTCGCCTCGTCTCCGAAACCGACTTCGACGGCCGAGTCCGCGCCTACACTCTCGATGCCGTCGGCCGCGTGAGCAGCCGTACGAACGCCCTTGGCGAGATGGTGCGATACGAGCGCAATACTGTCGGACAGATGATTCGCAAGGACGCCGGCGGGCAAGTCACCACCTTTGACTACGCGCCTTCCGGCAGGCTTGTCAGTGCTGTCGGCCCGGATGCCACGCTCTCGCTGGAGCTCGACGAGCGCGGACTGCGCAGGTCCGAGACCGTCAACGGCCGCACAGTCAGCTACGCATACGATGCCCTGGGGCGCAGGACGCACCGCGCCACGCCGGGAGGAGCGACCAGCGCGTGGAGTTACGACGCGGCGGGCCGCCCTGTCGAACTGACCGCTTCAGGGCGCTCGATCGGCTTCGACCATGACGAAGCGGGCCGGGAAACCGTCTGTCGCTTCGGGGAGACGGTCACTCTGACCCACATCTTCGACGAGCTGGGCCGCCTCACCACGCAGAAGGTGCTCACAGACGCGGGTGTGGTTCAGCGCCGTGCCTTTTCCTACCGCCCGGACGGTTCACTGATCGGGCTCGATGACCAGTTGAACGGAACGCGGCGGTTCGACCTCGATGCCGTCGGACGCGTCACCGCTGTGCACGCAGAGGAATGGACCGAGTCCTACGCCTACGACGACGCGGGCAATCTGACCATGGCGAGCTGGCCCGACCGTCACCCCGGTCACGAGGCCGCGGGGCCACGTACCTACGCCGGCACCCGCATCACCCGTGCCGGAGGTGTCCGCTACGAGCACGACGCGTCGGGACGTATCGTGCGGCGCCAGAAGACCCGGCTGTCCCGCAAGCCGGATACCTGGCACTACACCTGGGACGCCGAGGACCGTCTGACCTCCGTCATCACTCCCGATGGCACGTGCTGGCGCTACCGGTACGACCCGCTGGGGCGCCGCATCGCCAAGCAGAGCCTCGCCGCCGACGGTGAGAGTGTTCTTGAGGAAACCCTGTTCACCTGGGACGGACACATCCTGTGTGAGCAGTCCACCACGACCGAGAACCAGCCGCACCGTCTCTTCGTCACCTGGGACCACGAGGGCCGACGCCCGTTGGCCCAGACGGAACGGATCATCACCGCAGACTCCCCTCAAAGAGATGTCGACGAGCGTTTCTTCGCCATCGTCACCGACCTCGTCGGCACGCCCACCGAGCTCGTCGGCGAAGCGGGTGACATAGCCTGGCGCACCCGTGCGACTCTCTGGGGCACAACGACCTGGAACAGTGATGCGACGGCCTATACACCGCTCCGATTCCCAGGCCAGTACTACGACCCTGAAACGGGCCTCCACTACAACTACTTCCGCACGTACGACCCGGAGACAGCCCGTTACCTCACACCCGACCCACTCGGTCTGAGCCCCGCCCCCAACCCGGTCTCCTACGTGCACAACCCGCACACGTGGATTGACCCCCTGGGCCTGGCCCCCGGATGCGGCGAACCCGTCGGGCGCACTCTTGACGAGGCGAAGGCAAAGGCCTTGAGAGAGGCCGGTATCCCGGAGGGCGCCGAGCCTCTCGAGGTCAACAACCATGTTCCTGCCACGACGCCTGAATGGCAGGGCTCAAAACAGTTGATGGGTGAGGATCACCAGCCCATCTACTACACGGAAGAGGTCTACGAGCATCCCAACGGAGAGGACCTCATAGTTTTCCAGGATCACTGGTTCGGACACCAGAAGCCGGGGCAACCCGGCTACCAGGGACCGCACGTTCATGTGAGACCGTTCGAGGACACCCGCAATGGCCAGGTCCCCGGCTGTGAGGAGCACTACTACTATGACCGTTGATCGTTTTCTGGTGAATCCAGAAGTGCTCCGATCGCTCTACGAACATAGCCCGAGCCTGAATGACATCCGGATTCGCTCGATCAACCTGAACTGGCGCGGACCAACGGTGACGTTGCGAGTCGACTTGCCGTCGTTTCCCGATTTCGCACCGCAGGAGTGGATCGACGCGGGGATGGACGCGGTGCAGTGTCACTTCCAGTTCCTGGCCGCGGAGAACCTCTCCCTTTCCGAATGGGATCCGCCGGTCGTCGGCACCATTGACATGGTGTCGTGGGGCGAGCAACGGCGTATGCGGGTGACTGCCCATGGCAGCGGGGTCGCCCTTCGATTCGACTGCAGTGAATCCGTGCGAATCGGTCACGTGAGCGCGTTCAAAATCCAGCAGGGCGGATCGGACGACGGTGACCATCTGTTCTCGAGCAAGATCGATGCTCGGCGTCATGCATCCCTCCCGGCAACCGATGAGAAGACGTTCTATGAGCGATGAATGGAAGCAACTACTCGCTTCACCGGAGTATCTGGGGAGACTCTACGACGGTACTCCGCCTTCCCCGGACATGTGCGATCTGTTCTACTTTCACATCGACGAACGGGAAAACTCCGTAACTCTGGGTTTCGTCACCAGGAGCTTCCCCTTGAACCCGCCTGAAGAATGGGATGGGAAGGGGTTCAATGCCTTCGAGTTCTACCTCGTTTTTACTGGGGTGGACGGTCTTCGGGTCATGGGATGGGGGCCTGCCGAAGCCAAGCAGGTCGATCTCACCGTCCGGGACGGAGGATTCATCGATGTGACCCTGGGGGCTGAGGGTCCCGGGGCGACCTTCCGGGCGAGTTCGTCCCGCCTCGCCAAAGTGCGTGCCTATCTCGCCTCGGACAGCCCCTGACGGGATGCGGCGTGCTCTAGACCCTCCCTTTGCACCCCGTTGGTTGCAGCCGCGAAAACCCTCGACGGACAGTAACCGTGGCCGTCCTGTGCCCTGCGGGACTGAAGTGGCGGTCGGACGAGCAGCGCGTACACGGGGGTCGGAGTGGCGGATCACGTCAAGGTGTCCACGTCGGAGCTGAAGGAGATCAGCCGGTCGGTGGGCAAGCTCAAGTCGCACTTCGAGCATGCCAAGGACCTCGTCGACTCCTACGACGCCGAGATCGGGTCCGGCGATGTCGCCTCCGCGCTCGACGACTTCGCGGACGACTGGAAGAAGAAGCGCAAGGAACTCTGTGACGGGCTGGAGTTCCTCGGGAAGACCGCCGGCGCCGCGGCGAAGGCGTATGACGGGCTCGACCAGCATCTTGCCGACGCGCTGCTGAAGGCCCAGTCGGGGGACGGTGGCAAGGGCAAGTGAGCGACGACTTCTCCGGTGTCGACTGGCAGACGGCGCGGTACGACGACAGGGACTTCACGCCGGGCGATCCCTACGAGGTGGCCCGGCTCGGCAAGCGCATCGCCGACACCGCCAAGCTGATCGAGGAGCAGGCGGGCAAACTGCAGAACCTGGTCGACGGGAACGGGTGGGACTCCGACGCGGGGCGGGCCTTCCAGGACAAGACCCATGACACGGTCGGGCTGCTCACCAAGACGCACCAGCGGTACGCGACCGCCGCCACCGCCCTCGGCTCCTCCGTTCCGTACGGGCCCGTGTCCGATCAGGCTCGGGAGAACTGGGCCACCGCCCTCAACCACGCGCAGAGCCTGGTGCGTACGGCGCTGAAGAAGGCCAAGGACGCGGACGGGGACGGCAGTCGGGCTCAGAAGCAGATCGATCAGCATCCCGGGCCCGACGAGCACCCCGACAAGCAGAAGCTGAAGCGTCAGAAGGACGCTGCGGACGGGGAGTTGGAGGCCGCGAAGAGGGATCTGCGGCGTGCGCTGGAGTATCGGGACACTCAGGCCGGGTACGCCGCCAAGGCCATTCGGGACGCCATCGACCATGACGGGCTCAAGGATCCCAAGCATCACTGGTGGGACAACTGGAAGGACTGGGTCGCGGAGGTCGGGCACTGGGCGGGGGTTGCCGCGGCCGCTCTCGGCGTGCTGGCGCTCGTCTTCAGCTGGGTGCCGATCCTCGGCGAGGTGCTCGGCGCACTGGCGCTCATCGCCTCGGTCGTCGCTCTGGTCTGCGACACCGTCTCGGCACTCGACGGCAAGGGCACCTGGCTGGACGTCGCCATCGACGTCGTCGGCGTCCTGTCCTTCGGCGCCGGGCGGATCCTGGGGACGACGGCCAAGGAGGCTGCCACGGCGGCCCGCGCCTCCTCCGCCGTAAAGGACTTCCAGTTGGCCCGAGAGATCGGGCTGAATCCGACGGCGGCCCGCGACCTCGCCGAGACGCTCAACGGGGTCAAGCCCGGGGAGATCGGCAAGGCGCTGTCCGAAGGACCCGCCAAACTCCTGCCGCGGATGCGCTCGGTGGTCAAGGAGACGTTGAACGTCAAGGGATACGTGAACGACATTCGCGACGCCCGGGAAGTGCACGCGGCGGCCAGGGCCTTCGCACAGGAGGCCCCGAAGATGTCGGAGATCGCCAACTCCTCGTTCAAGACCATGGCGGGTCAGGCGAAGGCCCTTTACTACGGCAGTCAGGCGCTGCCTCTCCTGGCCGGCTGGGGAAACCTGGCGCACACGCATTCCGGCGAGCCGGGGATCACCGGCCCCAACCTCCTGCAGGGAGCGAAGGAGCTTCCGGTGATCGGCGCCGGCGGAACACCGTTCTACAACTGGCACTGGAGCACCAGTGGCTGACACCGGTCGGCCGCCCGGGATCCCAAGGCCGAGGAAGCAAGGATCACGTGGCTGGCGAGGATGAGCGGTCCGTCGACGAGCTGTTCGCGGAACTGCCGGAGAAATGGCAGCGGGCACTGGAAGAGGTCGGCATGGGGCTGCCGGAACTGCGGCGTATCGGTGCCGGGCCGGACGGCATGCAGCGGGTGCGCCGCATCCTCTCCGAGTTCTCCACCAGTCCTCGGCCCGTACGGATGAGCGACGGCAGGGGATCGGCGGTGTGGCCATGGGGCCGGCTGCTCCTGGTGGCCGCCGCCTCGGTCGTCGTCTGCCTGCTCCTCGGCCTGTTCATCGGCAAAGCGGCGGGGTTCGTGGGCCTGGGACTCGGGCTGTTGGTGATCTGGCTGGCCTTCAAGACCCCGGACGGCCGTGGAGTTTCCGCCGTGCGGTTCCTCACGGTGGCGGCCTACTTCGTCACGGTCCTGATCGGGACGTCCTTCGCCAACGCCTGGTATCTGCAACTACGCGGCGAGGAACAGACGGTCACCCTCGTCTCGCCGACCCACCAGTGGACCCACGGCACCCGCGAGACGTACTGCAGGGTCCGGCTGCACGACGGTTCCGTCCACGAGGTCATCGACAACAAGGACAACTGCGCCGACCGAGTGGGGCAGACGACCACGGCCGTCGTCGACCCGTCGGGCCACTACGACCCCTCCCTCGGTACGAAGTCCGACATCGGCGGCATCGTCGAGGGGTACGTCTGCCTGGGTGCCGCGGCGGTTCTCGTGCTGACGCCGGTGACCGCCGTCGTCATGGGCCGACGAGACCGGAACCGCGCGCTCAGGACGGTGGCGTGACCGAGGCGAACACAGCGGACGAGCTGTTCGCACAGCTGCCGAGCAGCACTCGACGCACACTTGAGCAGAGCGGACTGGGCCTGTCGGAGCTGCGCCGGATCGCCGCCGAGGCCGGCGGTGAGCGGCGTGTGCGGCACATCATCTCCGAGTTCTCCCCTTCCGTCGACAGGTGGGACCTGGCGGGCGACGGCCCCGTATGGCGGTGGATACGGCTGCTTCTCGTCGCGGTGGCGGGCGTGGCCGTCTGCCTGTCGTCCACGTATTTGATCGGTCCGTACGCGCTGCTCGTGGGCGTGGCCTGCGCACCGGTCGTGGGGTGGGCCGGGTACCGGGCGTGTTCGTCACGTGCGGGGACCGTCGCGTACTGCTTCGTCGGAGTCTCCTACGTCGTCCTGATCTGGGTCGGTTGCGGGCAGGCCGACCAGTGGTACCTGCACCTGCGCGGGCAGGAGGCCATGGTCACGTACGCGAAGCCCGAGCGTTCGGAGTCGCACGGGGTCTCCAGCCCGTACTGCCGCGTCCGGCTGCCCGACGGCTCGGTCCGTCAGGTGATCGGCAACGACAAGTGGTGCACGGACGGAACCATGGTGGGCACGAGGACCCGGGCGGTGATCGATCCGGCGGGCCACTACCGGCCGTTCCTCGGAGGCAGGTCGGAACTCGGCTTCGGCTTCTGGGACCAACTCTGCCTGGGCGCCGCCGCGGTCCTCGTCCTCGTCCCGGTGACCGCTGCGGTCCTGAACGGGGCGAACGAGTCGCGTAGCAGCAGACGCGGCCGAGCGATCGGTACAGCGGCATGACCGACGGGCCGAACAAGACGAGCGAGCCGAACAAGACGAGCGACACGAACGTGACAAGCGAAACGAGTCCGACCATGGCCACGGCGACCGACGCCACCGACCCCGACTCCACCCCCGTACCACCCCCCTCCGACTACCGCCTGGCCGTCCCGGAGGGCTGGGAGCGGATCGTCCTCGACCCGGACCGCTGGCCCCACCGCATCGACAAGCTGGTCAACCGCGGTCTGCGCCGTACGAGGGCGACCCCGCAGCTCAAGGCCGCGCTCGCGGAGCGGATGCGGGAGCAGGCGCAGGCCGCGCATGCGAACGGCGGCGTGGAGATGTACGTCGTCAATCAACTCGTCGGCCAGGTACCGGTGTCCGCCGGTCTCGTCGTCACTCTTCTGCGGCCCCCGACCGGCACCGCCCCCGGCGACCTCGCCGACATCGCGATGTCCCTCGCCGCCCGCGCCACCCCCGACGACGAGGTCACCACGACCGACCTCCCCGCCGGCCCCGCCGTACGCCACCTCTACCGTCGCCGCCCCGCGCCCGACGACCCCGACGGCAACAGGCTCACCGTCACGCACCTGGACGTGTATCTCGCCGTCCCGAACGCCGAGCAGCGCCTGCTGCTGTCCTTCTCCACGCCCATGGAGCCGTTGGCCGAAGCCCTGGTCGGTCTCTTCGACTCCATCGCCCACACCCTGCAATGGATGGCCTGATGCCCGCCTTCTCCTCGTCGACCGTGCGCATGAAGGCACCCGAGGACGCCGTCGCCCTGCCGGTGCGCGAGCCGGTCGACCTCGGCTTCTGGGCCATGGACGCGGCTCGGCAGCGCGTGGGCGAAGGCGGGGACGAGCGGTTGATCGAGGCCCTGGCCGAGGAGCTCCGCGAGGCCGCCGTCGATGCGCGTACCCGGGGCCCGGTCACCGCCTTCTCGTACGTGCCCGAGCTGCGCCTCGGCGAACTGGCGCGCGTCGAGCTGTCCGCCCTGGTCGCGGACGACACGTACCCGACGATGACCGTCGACCTCCTTCACCGGTACCTCACCACCCCCACGCCGATCTCCTTCCGCCCGCCCGAGGCCGAGCCCCGCGAGCTTCCCCTCGGCCCGGCGGTCCGCGTCCGGCACGCGTACGTCCAGGACGCGGACCGGGACGGGACCGGCACGATCCTGGAGACCTGCGCGTACGGGATCGTGCCGGACGGGAAGTGGGGGCTGGTGCTGCTGACTTCTTGGCGGGAGCAGGCTTACACCGACAGGCTGTGCGCGCTGACGGACCGCCTTGCGCAGGCTGTTGCCGTCAACTGAGGGAACCCGCGAGCCGCTGTCGCGCGCTGTCCCTCGCTGAAGCCTTCACGTGTCGCCCTTCGGGCTGAACGGGCGAGGCCTCCGGTGACCGCTGACGGTGCCCCACACGACCGTCACGACCGCGGCAGTGGACCCGACGGCCAGGAGAGACGCGTTGACGATCGCCCAGGTGGAGTCGACCGGATGCGGGTCCGTCAGGGAGATGTAGCCCTTTCCCAGCAGGTAGAAGCAGCCGAAGGCCCCGATCAGGTTGCTCCACACCGTCGCGACCAGAAAAGAGTCCCTCGCGCGCAGCCACACGAGCAGCACGGCCATGATCAGCGCCAGGGCCACGGGCGGGCCGCCGCCGAACCGGGGTTCGTACGATGCGAGTTTCGTGCCGAGCCATGCGCTGGCCGGTATGCCGACGACGTTGAACGCCAGTGCCACGGCTCCTCGCCAGGCGGCGCCCAAGGGAGTCCGCTCGGGCCATGCGAGTTCTTCGGGAGCATCGGGGACGTCAGAGGTGGTGGGGAGGTCCGGCTTGGTCATGGTGCAGGCTCAACCTTGGAGTGGGCGAAATGTGTGCCGGTCGTGCCGGTCGTGCTGAAGTGCCGTGGTCGTAAAGGTGAATGCTGTGGAGGGGAAAGCAGTACGGGTGAAGTGCCGTACAGATGCGGGCCTCGCGGCGAGCAAAGATCATGGCACGGTGGCTCAAAGGGTTCGTGAGTGAATCGTGCAGGCCTCATGACCGCCCCGTGAGGAACGCCCCGGTTCGGGCAACATGTCGGTGCGGCAACGGATTCGCGCCCGCACAGGCGGCCGTACAGGTGGCGGCCTTACCGCGCCCGGCCCCAACTGGGAAACGTGCACTTCAAGTTGCAGCTGAATAACAGTGGGCGTGCCGCGGTCCATGGGTCAGGACGCGCCTTGAGGGGCTTATGTGCGGCTGATACGGTGCCATGGCTTGACACTCGCCCCTGCCGTGGCTAATCGCCCAGGTCGGGCGGTACGTCCGGCGCGTCCCGGACGTCGGTGTCCGGGCTGGCTCGGGGTGAAGTGTCCGGATTTGCAGGGTATTTGACAGACGTGTCAGACACATTCTTGGCTGTACGGGGAGCGGTTGCGTGAAGATCCAAGAGCGTACGGGGGCGGGCGCAGGACGTTCTGCCGCTCCGGCTCAGCCGTCGGTCGGTGACCGCCTTCCCACCCCGCCTCGCGAGCGCAAACCCGCGCTGGCCGCGCTGGCGGTGCTGCTGATCCTGGTCGGTGCGCTCGGCGCGACGATGCTCGTGCTGCGGGCCGGCGACCGGATCGAGGTCGTCAAGGTGACGCAGGAGATCCCCGCGGGCGGCTCCGTCACCGACAGCAACGTGACCTCCGTCATGGTCGCCAAGGACAGCGGCATCCACTACGTCGAGTGGTCCCAGCTGGCCGGCCTGAAGAAGCTGAAGGCCGTCAACACCATCCCGGCCGGAGCCGTCGCCGTCGGCGAGATGTTCGGCGACCAGAGCGGTGTCGGTGAGGGCAAGGCCCTCGTCGGTCTCTCCCTCAAGGCGGGTCAGTACCCGAGCGGGATCGAGGCCGGGGACGTCGTCGCCGCCTACCGCGTCCTCAATGACACCGGCTCCAGCAACTCCAACAGCAGCTCTTCCTCGTCCTCCTCGTCCGGCAGCAGCAACTCGCTGATCGTCGAGCGGGCCACCGTCGCCTCCGTCCCGAAGGAGGGCGGCGACGACCTGGTCAGCAGCACCAACAAGGCGATCACGGTGACCGTCGACAGCGACAGGGCCGCCGCCCTCGCCCAGGCCGCCTCCAACGGCCAGGTCGCTCTCGTGCTCGTCTCCAGCAAGTAGAAGGCGACGGAAGCAGACCATGGCTCTCATCGCCCTCGCTGCCGACAAGGGTTCCCCCGGCGTCACCACCGCGGCCGTCGCCCTCGCGGCGGTCTGGCCGCGTCGCGTCCTGCTCGCCGAGACCGACCCGGCCGGCGGCGACCTGGTCTACCGCAGTGCCGCCGCGCACGGCGGACCGCTCAACCCCAACACCGGCATGCTGTCCATCGCGGCCACCGCCCGCCGCGGGCTGGTTCCCGACCAACTCTGGGACCACGTCCAGCCGTTGAGCGGCGGCCTCGAGGTCCTCGTCGGTCTCGGCAACGCCGAGCAGGCCGCCGGTCTGGCCGGCCTCTGGCCGACCCTGGGCCACGCCTTCTCCTCGCTCGCCGACTCCCCGAACGCGCCCGCCGACGTCATCGCCGACTGCGGCCGCATCGCCGGCGAGACGCCCGCCGTCGACCTGTTCCCGCACGCCGCCCTCGTGCTGCTGATCAGCCGCACCGAGCCGGAGGCCATCGCCCGCGTCCGTGACCGCGCCGCCGCCCTCTCCAACCGGCTGCACGGCGGCCCGCGCGGCGCCGCGAGCCTCGCCACCCCGCTGGTCGGCGTGATCCTCATCGCCGACACCAACAGCGCCGGCAAGATCGCGGGCCAGGTCAACGACATGCTCGTACACGCGCAGACCGGCGCCCGGGTCGTCGGCACCATCGCGGACGACCCCGCCGGAGCCGACCAGTTGGCCGGCCGCAAGCGCGGTCGCCTCGACAAGTCCCTGCTCATCCGCTCGGCCCGCAAGGTCACCGCGGACATCTACCAGCAGTACGGCGCCGCCTGGTCCGTCTCGGCGCAGGCCCACCACGGCCATGTCAGCGGCCATGCGGGGGCCGGGGCATGACCGCTGTCGACCACCAGTTGGTCAAGCGGTTCCGCCAGGACGCCGGCGACCGCATCGCCGAGCAGCGCCGCCTCGACCAGGCGAACAACGTCACGCCGATGTCCACCGAGGACGAGCGGCAGTACGCCCGCGCGGTCATAGCCCAGATCCTGGAGGACTACGCCCGCACCGAGATCAACGCGGGCCGTACGCCTCTCGACGCCGAGACCGAGGAGCAGTACGCGGCCGCCGTGCACGCCGCACTCTTCGGCGTCGGCCGGCTGCAGCCGCTGCTCGACAACCCCGAGGTCGAGAACATCGACATCAACGGCTCCGACCAGGTGTTCGTCGGGTACGCCGACGGCCGTGAGGTGGTCGGCGATCCCGTCGCCGAGACCGACGAGGAGCTCATCGAGCTGATCCAGGTGCTCGGCGCCTACTCGGGTCTCTCCTCCCGGCCCTTCGACTCCGCGAACCCGCAGCTCGACCTCCGGCTTCCGGACGGCTCGCGTCTGTCGGCCGTCATGGACGTGACGCGGCGTCCGGCCCTCTCCATCCGTCGCGCCCGCATGGGCAAGGTCTTCATCTCCGACCTGGTCGGCAACGGGACCATCGCCCCCGAGGTCGCGCACTTCCTCGCCTGCGCCGTACGCGCCCGTAAGAACATCATGATCGCGGGCGCCACGAACGCCGGTAAGACGACGCTGCTGAGGGCCCTCGCCAACGAGATCCCGCCGCACGAGCGCCTGATCACCGTCGAGCGGGCGCTCGAGCTCGGGCTCGACACTTTTCCCGAACTCCACCCGAACGTCGTGGCGTTCGAGGAGCGGCTGCCCAACTCCGAGGGACAGGGCGCCATTTCGATGGCCGAGCTGGTCCGCCGGTCGCTGCGTATGAACCCCTCCCGGGTCATCGTCGGTGAGGTCCTCGGCGACGAGATCGTGACCATGCTGAACGCGATGTCGCAGGGCAACGACGGCTCGCTGTCCACGATCCACGCGAACAGCTCCAGCGAGGTGTTCAACCGTATTTCCACCTACGCCCTGCAGGCGTCCGAGCGGCTGCCCATCGAGGCCAGCCAGATGCTGATCGCGGGCGCGGTGAACTTCGTCGTCTTCATCCAGCGGCGCAACAACTACCAGTCGGGCGGCCGCCTCCAGCGCATGGTCACCTCGGTCCGCGAGGTCAACGGCGTCGACGGCCGGGTGCTGTCCAGCGAGGTGTTCGCCGAGGCGCCGGACGGGCGGGTCGTGGCGCATGCGCCCATCGCGTGCGTGGAGGAACTGATCGCGTACGGCTACCGGCCCACCGGCACGTGGGGGTGACATGACTTACGAGGCTCTCGGCTCGCTCGGTTCCATGGGCGGGCTGTTCTCCACGACCGTCCTGTACTCGATCGGCTGCGGTGTCGCCGTCGGCGGCGGGCTCGCGCTGTTCATGGTCGCCGTACGCGGTCTGCCCGTGAAGCCCGACCACGAGAAGCAGAAGGCCGCCGAGCGGGCGAGCGAGCTGATCCGGTTCGCCGGACAGCGCGGCTCGCTCGCGGCCATCGTCGGCCTGGTCGTACTGCTGCTGACGCGCTGGGCGGTGGCCGGCATCGCGGCCGGCGTCCTCGTCTTCTTCTGGGACCGTCTCTTCGGCGGCGCCTCGGAGGAGAAGGCCGGCATGCGCCGCGTCGAGGCCCTCGCCTCCTGGACGGAGTCGCTGCGCGACACCATCGCCGGCGCGGTCGGCCTGGAGCAGGCCATCCCGGCGTCCGCCCGTGCGGCCGCCCCGGTCCTGCGCCCCCACCTGGACGCCCTCGTCGACCGCCTCCGGGCCCGCACCCCGCTCCCGGAGGCGCTGCAGCAGCTCGCCGACGAGATCAACGACGCGTCGGCCGACATCATCGTCGCCGCCCTCATCCTCAACGCCCGGCTGCGCGGCCCGGGTCTGCGCCAGGTGCTCGGCGCCCTGGCCAAGTCGGCGCGCGAGGAAGTCGACATGCGCCAGCGGGTGATGGCCCAGCGCGCCTCCACCCGACGCTCGGTCCAGATCGTCGTGGCGGTCTCGATCGCCTTTGTCCTCGGCCTGTCCATCTTCAACCGCGACTTCGTGGCGCCGTACGGAACGGCCGTCGGCCAGCTCGTACTCGCCTGCGTCTGCGGCCTGTTCGCGCTCGGCTTCTGGTGGCTGCGCAAGCTGTCGACCATCGAGACGCCGGAGCGCTTCCTCGTGCGCGACGAATCGTCGGTCCAGTTCGTACGGCCGCGCACACCGGGCCAGCACGCGCAGCAGGAAGAGGGGGTACGTCGGTGAACCTGACGATGCCGATCGTCGTCGGCGCGGTCCTGGGTCTGGGCATCTACGCCCTCGTACGCGCCCTCATGCCGTCGAAGCGCAGCGCGGTCTCGCAGGTCGCGCGGATCGACGCGATGCGGGCGCGGGGAGCGGCGTACGGGTCCGCGCGGACCACGGCCGACAAGGGCCGGCTCGGCTCGCTCAGGGCCGAAGTCGGCGACCGCGTGGCCGAGTTCTACGTGCAGCAGGGCTGGGAGCAGCGCTCGCTGCGCGCCGACCTCGCGGTGCTGGACCGCAGCTGGGAGAAGTTCCTGGCGACCAAGGTGCTGCTGGGTGTGGCGGGCCTGTTCTTCGGCCCGTTCCTGTTCGCGGTGGTGTGGACGCTCGGCGTCGGCACCAGCCCGATCATCCCGGTCTGGCTCGCCCTCGCCTTCGCCCTCGTCTTCTTCTTCCTGCCCGATCTGGAGGTACGGCGGGATGCCGCCGAGAAGCGGCGCGACCTGCGGCGCGTGATCGGCGCGTACCTGGACCTGGTGTCGATGAGCCTGGCGGGCGGCCGAGGCCTGCCGGAGGCGCTGATGGCCGCGGCCGAGGTCTCCGACGGCTGGGCGACCCAGCGGATCCGCAACGTGCTGGCCGACGCCCGCATCACCGGCATCAGCCAGTGGCAGGCGCTGGGGCAGCTCGGCGAGGAGATCGGCGTCGAGGAGCTCAAGGACCTCTCCGCCTCCCTCGCCCTGGTGGCGGACGACGGCGCCAAGGTCCGCGAGTCCCTCGCCTCCCGCGCCGAGACCATGCGGCACCGCGAACTCGCCGAGATCGAGGGCAGCGCGGGCGAGAAGTCGCAGTCGATGCTCGTGGCCCAGCTGCTGCTGTGCGCGGGCTTCCTGGTGTTCCTGATCTTTCCGGCGGCGATGCGGGTGTTCCAGGTGCAATGACACACGGTGCAACGACGCACGCCCGTACGGCCCAAGACGACGAACGACTACCGGCGATCTGCTTCTGAGAGGACAACTCACCATGATGGGACGGAACTTCAACACCGGCATCCCGGCGATGGACTTCCTGGTCACCTTCCTGCAGGGCCGCGTGCAGCGCGCCCGCTCCGGCGAACTGGACCGCGGTGCCTCGGCGGTCGAGTGGGTCATCATCTCCGCGGTCGTCGTGGCGATCGTCGGCGTGGTGGCCGCGATCATCAACGCCGCGCTGAGCGACGGTGCCGAGAAGGTCTCGAACTGCATCAGCGGTGCCAAGGCGAGCGGAACCTGCTGACAACGGGCCGTACGCACAACGGGGTTGAGGGGAATGCCGGCCAACGTGGGCAGATGGATGCGCCGCAGGGTGAGGACCGCACGCGAGGCGGCGGCCACCCGCGGTGACTCCGGCATGACCGCGATCGAGTTCGTGCTGCTCACGCCGGTCCTGTTCTTCATGATCTTCGCGACCGTGCAGTTCGCGCTGTACTTCTTCGCCGACCACGTGGCCCAGGCGGCCGCCCAGGCCGGCGCACGCAAGGCCCGCGCGACGGCGCACGACCAGCCGGGCGCGTGGCGGGGCGAGGCACGGGACGTGGTCGACAGCTACATCAGCCAACTGGGCCCGCAACTGGTGCTGTCGCCGAACGTGGAGATGCTCCAGCCCGAGCAGAACACGGTCGGCGTGGAGATCACGGCCAAGGTGCCGGCGGTGTTCCCGGGGCTGAGCCTCACGGTCCATGCGCAGTCGGAGGGGCCGGTGGAGAGGTTCGTACGGGAGAACGGGAACTAGCCGATGCCCTTTTCCCGGATTTCGCGTATCGGGCAGTGCCTGGCGAATCGGCGCCGCGCCGCGGACGACCGCGGACTGTCCGCCATCGAGGTCGTCATCCTCGCGCCCGTCATGATCCTCTTCATCCTCGTCCTGGTGGCCTTCGGCCAGATGGTCGACGGGCGCGGGGCGATCGACGGGGCGGCCCGGGACGCGGCGCGCTCCGGCTCCCTCCAGTGGGACGAGGGCAACGCCATGGCCGAGGCCCGCAAGGCCGCCGAGGCCGACCTGACCGATGTCTGCAGCGGCCCGGTGACCGTGACCAAGACCAGTGCGGGCTTCCAGGACGCCGACCTCTTCACGGTCGAGGTGAGCTGCGAGGTGCGGGGCCTGGCGACGCTGGGCCTGAACATCAAGACGCACATGTCGGGTTCGTTCACCGCGCCCCTGGACCCGTACAAGAGGAAGGCGTGATGGGGGAGTTGCGCACCTGGTGGGAGTCCCGCAGGGCCCACCTCGACGACCGTGGGTCGGGCGCCGGCGCGGTCATCATCTTCGCGCTCGTGTTCCTGTCGCTGTCGGCCTTCGTGATCGACGGCGGCCTGTCCATCTCGAAACGGGAACGCGCCGCCGACATAGCGGAACAGGCGGCCCGTTACGCCGCCCAGGACATCAACCTCGACGACCTGTACGAGAACGAGGGCGGCAGCGCGCCGATCAACTACCAGAACTGCGACGCCCGGGTGAAGACCTTCGCCCGCCAGATGGACATGTCCGGCGCGGACATCGCGGCCACCCACTGCGTGGCCGCGGACGCCCAACAGGTCCAGGTCGAGGTGCAGTTGACGTACGACCCGGTCTTCACGGGGATGTTCTACGGCGGGGCTGTGGTCGTGCACGGGGAAGGTGTGGCGGAGAACGAGGTGGGCTGAGGCGCCACACGACCGGACGCCCTGGTGCGCCGCACCCCCGCCAGCGGGCGGCGGGGGTTGTCGGGCTCGTTGTGGGCCTAACGGTGAGGCCGGGCACCGCCGTCGGAGTGTCCGCCGCCGCAGTCGTCGCCGGGGTTCGTGGGGGTCGGTGACGGGTTCTGGGCGGGCGGCGTTGACGGGGACGGGTCGGTCTCGTCCGGTGCGGACGGAGTCGGTGCCGGGGTTTCGGGTTCCGACGTGGGAGGGGTCGACGGCGCGCTCGGCGTTTCGGGCTCGGGGTTGTCGTCGGCCGGGGGCGCAGGAGTCTCCGGGTTGTCGTCAGTCGGGGGCGTAGGCGTCGTCGGGGTGTTGTCGTCGGGAGCCGACGGGGCTTGCGGGTACTCCTCGGTGGGAGCCTGCGGGTCCGACGGCTTGTCCGGCTTCCCGGGTTTCTCCGGCTTCCCGGGCTTGTCTGGCTTCCCGGGTTGCTCCGGCTCGTCCGGCTTCCCGGGCTTCTCCGGTCCCTCTTCCGACCCTCCCGTCTCCGAGCCTCCCGTCGTGGGCGGAGTGGGGTCGGGCTCCTCAGGCGCGGGCTTGGTCGGTCCCTCGGGTGCGGTGTCGCCCGGCTGTTCCGGTGACGTCCCACCCGGCTGCTCGGGCGAGTGGTCGTCCGGCGCCGAGCCGTCCCCCGACTGGCCGTCGTCGGTCCGTCCTCCGGCAGCCGTCGTGTCGTCGCCACCGTTCCGCGGTTCCGATACGGCCGTACCGGCGCCGTCGGCGGCCGCGACATCCGCCCGGCCCCGCCCGCCGATACCACCGTCGGCGGCCGCACCCTCCGAAGTACGCACCCCCTCGGCCGACTTGACCCGCACGCTCTTCGACGGCGGCCCCACCGGCCCCTCGGCCACCGGCACCTGAGGCGCGGGTGCGTCGGCCACCGGCACGCGCTGTGGCGGCACCGTACCCGAGCCGCCCGACCCGAGTACCAGGACGAGCGCGGTGGCGCCGGCCACGACCGCACCGGCCGCGACCGCCACCGGCGCCTTCGAACCGCCGATCGTGGCATGCCGCACCCCGTGCAGCAGCCCGCTGCCATGCCCGGCAGCCCCGCCCGCCGCGCCCGCCGCGGTCGCCGCACCGGCGGACCCGGCGGCGAAGGTGAGCAGGTACTTGCCCAAACCGCCCACCGCGAACACGAGCAGCGCAGGACCGACGAACGCAGGCAGCCGGTCATTGGCGCTCATCAGCGCCGCGAGCCGAGCCCTGCAGTCGTCGCACGCGTCCACATGCCCGAGCAGCCGCTCCGACTGCCGCGCGCTCGCCGCACCCCGTACATACGCGGGCATACGCGCCCAGTGCACCTGGCAGGCAGGATCGTCCGGAGCGCCCGTCTGGACCCGTAGAAACGCCTGTCGCATTCCCTCCCGGGCGCGGTGCAGCAGCACCGCCGTGGCGCCCTCCTTGGTGCCGAGCTGGGGTCCGATCGCCGCGAGCGGCTGGCCCTCCGCCTCCGACAGCCACAGCGCCTTGACCCACCGCTCGGGCAGGTCCTTCAGCACCCGCACCACAAGGTCGACGGAGGACACATGGTCGGCCGGATCGTCCCCGTGCCCGCTCTGCATCGGAACGCGCTCGTCGCCCTGCGGATCCTGCGGAGTCTCGCGTACGGAGGTCCCGGCGGCGGTGGCGAGATGCCGCACCGTCGTCATCAGATACGCCGGCACGTTGTCGATCTCGTGCCCCGCGGCCAGCCGCCGCCACACCCTGAAGTGCGCCTCGGCGACGAGGTCTTCGGCGTTCCAGGCGTTCCGGGTCAGGGAGCGGGCGTACGCGACGAGACGCGGCTGCTGCTCCTCGTAGATCCGGGCGTACGCGGCCGTGGCGGCGGACGAGGCGGGGCCCGGTACGGCCGGTACGGACACAGCAGAGGAACCGTCGGACATGGCGGAACGCTCCAGTTGCCTGCAGTGGGGCGGGAAAGGTTTTGTCAGCCTAGATGGCAAAACTTTCAATCAAAGTTGCAGCCTCGAGTGAAAGTGGCACACGTCACACCGGTAACTTCCGGAACCGGCGTAATGCACACCCCCACCACGCACTCGAAGAGGTACGTCGGCCCAACGGCCCCACCGCCCCACCACCCCACATACGGAGCCCCTCGTGCCCATAACCCTGGAACAGCCCACCGGTGCCCACCTGCTCACCCCCGACCACGAGGAACTGTCGGTCCCGGTCACCCTCCGCTACAGCTCGGCCGACCCCCTGGCCGTGCACTTCGTCTTCCCGGCCTGGATCTCGCTGGACGGCGAGGAGGTGACCTGGACCTTCGCCCGCGCTCTTCTGGAGGAGGGTCTGGACACGCCCGCCGGCCTCGGCACCGTCCACATCCGCCCGGCCGACGCGACCCACACGCTGGTGGAGTTCCGCACCCCGGAGGGCGTGGCGGCGGTCGTCTTCAACTCCCTCGCCCTCGAGCGCTTCCTCTTCCGCTCCTACACCGTGACGCAACCGGGAGCGGAGTCCGTGGAACCGGCACTGGAGAGGGGGCTGGCGTCCATGCTGGACGGCGTGTGAGGCGGGGATGGGCAGCGGATCACTTGCCGTCGTTGCCGCCGCCTTTGCCGTCGCCGCCTTTGCCGTCTCCCGCCTTGTCCTCCGGCTTGACCGCGTCCTGGGCCTTCTTCGCGAGGTCGTCGTCGAGCTTCTTGAATTCCCGTACGACAGCGTCGGACATGTCGGCCAGGGCGTCGAAGGACTGGCTGATGTCCTCGCGCCCGTCCTCCCAGTTGGACTCGAAGTCGGAGAGGGCGTCGTTGACGCTGCCGTCACCGATGTCGTCCTTGTAGTCCTCGAAGAGCTTCTTGGTGTGGTTCAGCCGGCTCTTGAGGGACCGCAACCGGCCGCCGTACTCCTCGAGCTCGCTGAGCGGCAGCGCGAGGTCGCTCTTGCCCTTGCCCATGCGCACGTCCCCCGATCTCGTCGTCCGCGATCTCGTAGTCTGGCCCGAACCGTACAACGCGACGATGTTGGCACGGGTGATCGAGTGACCTAGGAACGGGGAGAGTCGGACACGCCATGGCCCGCTACATGGAGGCGCTCACGATCGAGCGCGGAGGTTTCCGGATCAAGGTGCCGGAGTCGTGGTGGGAGTTCGACGTACGACCGGAGTCCCGCAACGACTCGATCCGCCGCATGGTGACCGAACGGGTGCAGCAGCACCCGGAGTTGGCCCGATACCAGGACACGTACACCTCCTTCCTCCAGAAGGCGGCCGCGGACGCGTGGAAGTCGGGCGCGCTGTACTGCGGTTGCATGGCGGAGAGCTTCGGCGGGGACACGCCGATCACGGGCTCGGTCACGGTCTCCCTGGTCGGCGGCCGCACACGCGACGGCGCCCCCTTGTCGACGGACCCCTCCTCCATCGCGTCGGGCCTGGCGCCCAAGGAGGCGAAGAAGGAGGGCGACTCCTGGCGCAAGGTCACCACGGTCGACATCCCCGGCGTGGGCACGGTCGCCCGCACCTACGGCATCGAGGACATCGCGGTACCGGACGACAGCCTGAACCGCACCATCCGGGCGGTCCTCATGCAGACGTTCATCCCCGTACCCGGCCAGGAGGGCAAGGTCGCACTGGTGGCGGGCAGCAGCCAAGTCCTGGACCTGGCGGACTCGTTCTTCGACATCTTCGACGCGATCACTTCTACGTTCCGGTTCACGGGCTGAGCGTCACACGCCGATCTTCGTCACGGGCTGATCTCCTTCACCTCGAACGTAAGTACCCGGTAAGTTCGCGTGTGCACAGGGTTGTTGATGGTGTACGCGTGACGGGGGTTGCAGCATGGCGGGGCATCGGCCGCGGGACTGGCATGTCCTGGACCTGGACAAGGACCCGACGCCCGGCGACCCGGTTCGCGTACGGACGCTGGCGAAGACGTTGCACGACTTCGCGGACGACGTCTCCGACGCCCTGAAGATCGTCAAGGGCATGGCCGAGGAGGACGCGGCCCTGAAGTGGGCCGGCAAGTCCGCGGAGGTGTTCAAGGACGAGTTCTCCGCCGTCCCGAAGAACCTCAAGAAGCTGAAGAAGTCGTACGAGATGTGCGGCGACGCCCTGGCCGCGTACTGGCCGAAGCTGGAGCGCGCACAGGCACTGGCGGACAAGGCGCTGGCGAAGGGCCGCGAGGCGCAGAACGACCTCTCGTCGGCCAAGTCCCGTCTGTCGTCGGCCGATTCATGGGTGACCCGGGCCACGAAGGAAGCCGACAAGTACAAGGACGACCCCACCGGCAGCAAGTCCGGCGGGGACAAGCCGGACGAGTCCAAGGTCCGCGCCGCCACCCGGGACGCCCAGCACGCCAAGTCCGCCCACACCAAGGCCCAGTCGGACGTCACGGATGCGCAGGACGCCCTGTCCGCCGCGAAGAAGATGGCCGAGGACGCCCGCAAGATGCGCGAGGACGCGGCGCGCGAGACCAAGCAGAAGATCGACGAGGCGTCCGACGCGGGTATTCAGAACCGCTCGTGGTGGGAGGACGTCGGCGACTGGTTCGAGGACAACTGGGACACGATCGTCACGGTGTGCAAGGTGGTCGTGGCGGTCGTCGGGATCGTCGCGATGATCATCGGGGGGCCGATCCTGGGCGCGATCGTGCTGGTCGCCGCGCTCGTGGTGCTCGCCGACACGCTCTATAAGTACTCCAAGGGGCAGGCGTCGCTTTGGGATGTGGGGTTCGCGGCGCTGGACTGCATACCGGGCATGAAGGGGCTGACGACTCTCGGCGGTCTCGCCAAGGGGCTCAAGGGCGGGCTTGCCGCGATGAAGGGCCTCAAGGGCGGCCTGAAGGGCGTGGGACTGGCGGTGCGAGGCCTGGGCAAGAACGCCCGCGGCATGCTCGCAGACGGAGCCAAGGGTGCCTACAACCGCGCGAAGAACGTTGTCCGTTCCAAGGGAAGCGACCCTGTGGACATGGCCACTGGTGCCATGTACCTGCCGCAGACCGATGTGGAACTGCCCGGCAGCTTGCCCTTGGCTTTCACCCGACGTGGCGCCTCTGACTACCGCTGTGGATGGTGGTTCGGCCCCACATGGGCCTCCACCATTGACCAGCGGCTGGAAGTCGACGCCCACGGGATCGTGTTTGTCACCGAGGAAGGCCTGCTTCTTTCGTATCCTCACCCCGCTGGTCCGTGGACATCGGTAATGCCTGAGGCGGGCCCGCGCTGGCCGCTGACCCGCCTAGACGACGGCGGCTACCGCATCGACGATCCGCTCACCGGACACGCCCGTTATTTCACCTGCCAAGGCGTTGACGGCATCGCTCTGCTGACCCGTATCGCGGACCGCAATCACCACACCGTCACTGTTGATTACGACGAGCGGGGCACCCCACTCGGCATCCGCCATTCCGGCGGCTACCACCTCAAGTTGGCCATCGACGAGGGCCGCGTCACGGCCCTCAGCCTTGTCGGCGCCGGTGAGGATGGCGCAGACGTCGTCATCAAACGCTACGGATACACCGACGGGAACCTCACCGAGACGATCAACTCCTCCGGCCTGCCACTGCGCTTCGCCTACGACGAGCGGCTGCGCATGACCTCGTGGACCGACACCAACAACCGGAGCTACGCCTACACCTACGACGATCAGGACCGCTGTGTGGCTGAGGGCGGCGAAGCCGGACACATCACCATCACCCTCGAGTACAACGGCACCGACCCGGCGTGGCCCGATTGCCGCATCACCACTCTGACCACGGCCGAAGGCGCAGTCACCCGCCTCGTTATGAATGACCACAGCCAGGTCATCGCCGAAGTCGACCCGTTGGGCAACATCACACGTACCGCGTACGACGAACATCACCATGTCCTGGCCCAAACGGACGCCCTTGGCCACACAACGACGGTCGCCCGGGACGAGGACGGCCGCCCCCGACAGGTGGTCCGGCAGGACGGCGCAGTCTTCCGCTTCGTCTATGGCGCCGAGGGCGTGCTCACGGAAATCGGCCGGCCGGATGGCACCAGTTGGCTTCGGGAGTACGACGAGCGTGGCAACTGCACGGCGCTCACGGACCCGACGGGAGCAACCACCAGGTACACCTATGACACGGCGGGTCATGTCACCGCAGTGACAGATGCCCTGGGAAATACGCGAACCGTTCAGTGCGACTCCGCAGGGCTGCCGGTGATGACCACCGACCCGCTCGGCGCCACTACTACGTGGGAGCGCGACGCCTTCGGTCGGATCACCACATACATCGACCCCCATCGACATGCCACCCGTCTGGTTTGGACGGTCGAGGGCCTTCTTGCCCGTCGCATCACCGCCGATGGCGCATTGGAGTCCTGGACATACGATGCGGAGGGCAACTGCACCAGTCACACCACGCCCACAGGGGCCGTCACCAGATTCGAATACACGCATTTCGACCTGCCGTCGGCCCGCATCGGGCCTGACGGGGCACGATACGAGTTCGTGCACGACCACAGCCTCCGTCTGCTTCAGGTCATCAACCCCCAAGGCATGACATGGACTTACGAACATGACTTGGCAGGACGGCTCACATCGGAGACCGACTTCGACGATCGGTACCTGGCATACACGTATGACAAGGCAGGGCGCCTGACCTCACGTACAGACGTACTCGACCAGACCGTGCATTACGAATACGACTCCGTCGGCAACCTGATTGGCAAGCGCAGCGGAAATCGGCGCACGGAGTTCGCCTACGATTCGAACCGCCAACTGATCCAAGCGACTGGTCCTGATTCGACCCTGACCCTGATGCGTGACGCCAACGGGCTGGTCACGCGTGAGACCGTCAACGGTCGCCATCTGCTCTATGAATACGACATGCTGGGCCGTGTCGTGCGCCGTACGACGCCGAGCGGCGCCTCGAGTATATGGACTTATGACAAGGTCGGTAACCGTTCACGACTTGAGGCATCGGGCCGCACCGTGCGCTTCGATCATGACTGGTCCGGACTTGAGACCAATCGCTTCCTCGGTGAAAGCATCACCCTGAGCCACCTATACGACAGCTTGGGACGTCTCACCGCCCAGGAGTTGTCCGGCAGCGACAACAGCGGCCTCCACCGCGAATACACATACGCCGACGACGGAAACCTGATTGGGATCGACGACACTCATACGGGGAGCCGCCGATTCAACCTGGACCCGGCGAATCGAGTTACCGCGGTTCACGCCTCCAACTGGACGGAGCGTTACGCCTACGACGAGGCGGGGAACTTGACGGATGCGTCCTGGCCCGCCAGGTCGTCCGGAAATGAGGCGATCGGATCTCGGTCCTACGAGGGGACGCGGGTCACTCGGGCGGGAAATATGCGCTACGAATACGACGCGCTGGGCCGTGTGATCAGACGCCAGAAAAAGCGCCTCTCGCGCAATCCCGACACCTGGCACTACACGTGGGACGCGGAGAACAGGCTCACATCCGTAACAACACCGGACGGGACTTGCTGGCGCTACCTCTATGATGCGCTGGGCCGCCGCACCGCCAAGCAGCGACTCGGCTCCGATGGTCTGGCAGTTGTCGAGCAACAGGACTTCACGTGGGATGGTGTCACCCTCTGTGAACAGACGACAAGGGATCTCTCGATACCCCATCCTGTGACGTTGACTTGGAACCACAAGGGAATCCAACCGGTAACGCAGACCGAACGAATCGCGGCGTCAGAGGCGTCTGAAGAGGAAATCGATTCCCGATTCTTCCACATAGTCGCCGATCTCATAGGCACGCCGACCGAACTTATTGGTGAAGATGGCTCCGTAGCATGGCGCACCCGCTCCACGGTGTGGGGCGTAACGGCCTGGAATACTGATGCCACCGCCTATACTCCCCTCCGCTTTCCTGGTCAGTATTTCGACCCCGAGACCGGTCTTCACTACAACTACTTCCGACACTATGATCCAGAAACCGCGCGCTATCTGACCCCTGATCCGCTCGGTCTCGCTCCCGCACCCAATCCGGTGGCCTACGTCCCGAACCCTCATACAGGAGTAGACCTTCTCGGACTGAGCCCGTACTACAGTGAGATTGCACCGAACGGTCAGCGGGGGCCCGCCTACGCCGAGGTCACGCCGCAAACTCTGGACGACGCCGCCAACGGGCTCATTGGAAGTTCACCGGGTCGCGGCGCCCGCTATGCTCCCCCTGGCTTCCAGGGTGGTGCTGCGGGTCATTCGCGCGGACATCTGATCGGGCAGCAATTCGGCGGAGACGGGCGAGACATGCGAAATATCGTCACTCAGGGAACCACGCAGAACAACGGGGCCGTCTCCACTGCTGAAGACCTGATCGCCGATCACGTCAGGTCGACCAGGAATACCGTGATAATGAGCGTAACTCCTGAGTACGCCAATGGAGGAAACGTGCCCAGTCATGTTCTCATTGAAGCAGCGGACGACTTCGGCTGGTCCTTCAGTAGGAGAATCCCAAATCTGTAGAAGGAAGTGCAATGGGAAATATTGAAGGCGCTGAGTTTGTGCGGCGTCTGGCGATGCTTTGCCCCCCTCCCGGTAGCCCCACTGACTTTGACCGATCGCGCACCAATCAAGAGGAGCGCCAGGTTCCGGCAGATTACCGGCGATTGGCGCAAATGTACGGACCCGGCTGCTTTGATGAATTTCTGTGGATCTTTGTGGAGCGGGCAGAGAATGAGCACCTCGATCTTGTGAAGTGCACCAACGGAATGCGGTCGATTTTCAAGCACAAGAATGCTCCTGTGCTTGAAAGTGCTCTTGCTGAATTTGGTGCGACCGTTGAAGATCTTGTTCAGTGGGGCGTCACTGACAATGCCGACATGCTTGCTTGGATTGCGAAGGGGGACCCAGACAGCTGGCCAACAGTTGTCATCCAGGCCGGCCAGCTCGACGTTTTCATCTCATCGAAGAGCTCTACCGAGACGCTGCTTGATCTCTTGACGGGAGCGATGCGCCCGCCATTTTTCCCCTCGGACTTCCCCAGTGAACAACCAGAGTTTTCCGCAAACCCGTACTCATAACCAGAGCGGGTGCTGGGCAACGGTTCGGATGGCGGCCGAATGCCGTGGCGATTGCCGACGAGCTGCCCTCACGGGAGTTCCGCGGTTGATTGAGCGGAGTCGGAGAGCCGGGCGGGGCCAGGGTTTCGGGCTTACGGCCGAGCGAGGGCCTGCTTGCCGCTATCGGGTCAGACGGCCTGGTGTGAGGTCCTGTCCTTGAGGGAGTCGATGAACGCGGTGAAGGACCTCGTAGGGAGGGAGAGGATGCCTTGGGACGGGTCCTTGGAGTCGCGTATGGCTATGCGGGTGTCTCGGTTGGCGACTTCCACGCAGGCGTTGCCCTCCCCGCCGCCGGAGAAGGACGACTTGCGCCAGAACTCAGGGGTGTTCATAGGCGTCTCACAACTCCTTCGTCAACCCATGGATGAAGTCACGCGAACGCTCGGGCTCGAGTGACGCCCTCTCCACTCTACGGAAGAGCGTTCGAAAGCGGTTGAGTTGGGCTTCGGCGTCAACGAAGACCGTGCCGTTGGGGCCATCGCACACCACGGTGTCCAACTCGGGCACAGGGCCGCCCGCGTACACCATGGCGCTTCCGGCGCCGGCGAAACCGTCGAGATCGAAGGGGATGATGCGCACGGTGATGTGCTCGGCCTCGGAGAGTTCCAGGATGCGAGCGAGTTGATCCCGTACGGCGGCGCGGTCGCCGACTCTGATGCGGAGCGCCGCTTCGTGGATCACGGTCTCGTACGGGGTGGGCTCGGGGCGCTCGATGATGGCCTTCCGCCTCATGCGGTGCTCCACCCAGTGTTCCAGTTCGCTCGCCGGGTGCTCCGGGTTCACGTAGGAGAACAGTGCGTGTGCGTAGTTGCGGGTCTGCAGAAGGCCAGGAATGTGCAGGAAATCCACGTCCCATCGGTACTTGGCGTGATGCTCCAACTCGGCGAGATCCAGGAACGGCGTCGGTAGCAGGCCCTGGTACTCCTCCCACCAGCCGCGCGTCCGGTCGGTCGCCATCGATGCAAGTGCCGAAACCAGTTCTTCGTCTGCGCAGGCGTAGTGTGCGGCCATTCTCCGGAGTCGCTCCGCGCTCACCCCTGCGATGCCGGCCTCGACCTGACTCATCTGGACGGAACTGGTCCCGAGCCGACTCGCTGCCTCCGTTGCCTTGAGCCCAGCCGCTTCGCGTAGTTTCCGCAGCTCAATGCCGAGACGGACTTGGCGTGCCGTGGGCTGCCGTCTGGGCGGCATGGCCTCCTCCTCGTCTTCAACAGCTTTGGTGGGGTGACTCGTTCGGGGGTCAGGTTACGCGATCTGCTTGTCGAGGAATAAAAATATGCCCTACGTTCAGTGATGCGACACACACGCTGCGGAACGACCGGGACTCCGGAAGCGCACCGCTCCGTCATGCCATGACGGCTGCGGCACTGCCACCGCCCGCGACCGCAGTCAGATCCGCCAACTTCCCCTTCTCGACAGGAGTTCAGCCATGGCCGAAAGCGATCCCTGGGAGTACTCCCTCTACATCCCCAACGACCCCCGCGCCGTCACCGTCTGCCGCCGCACCCTTCGCCTGATCCTCACCATGCACGGCCTGATCCGCCTGGTCGACACCGCCGAGCTGCTCGCGACGGAGCTGGTCTCCAACGCCGTACGTCATACCAAGGGGCCCGCTGCCCTGCGTGTGCGGTGGTCGGCCGGCGTGCTGCGGATCGGGGCGTGGGATGCGAGTCCTGAACCGCCGGAGCCGCCGGGGGTGTTGGAGCAGCTCGCCGATCTGGAGCGGGGCCGGGGGCTGGCTCTGGTTCGTGCCTGCGCTGATCTCTGGGGCTGGCAGCCACTCACCCGGGACGGCAATCGCGGTAAGTACGTGTGGTGTGACCTCGTTGCGGCGTAGTGCGTTGATCGTCGTAAGGCCTGAACTCGTGCTCATGGACGCGGACTTGGTTGAGGGCGGAGTTGTCGAGCAGCGTGTGGACCTGCTGCTGCGGGTGGGGAGGGGCGAGGGGGCGTACCTCCTGGTCTTCGACTCGTTGGGGGACGGGACGAAGCCAGGCGGAAGGGCTGGGCTTCCATCGTCCTGAGCCTCTACGCGAAGTACCGCATCGTGCCGGTCCTGATTGTGCTGACGTCGAGTGAATCCACTGCCCAGTGGGCGGCCCAACCGATCAACGTGGGCCCGGCCGGCTGGGAGACCTGCACCGTACGGCCCCTCGTGATCGGGCCGGACAGTGAGCCGTTCATCGCCGACGAGCGGCTCAGCGGTGGGGACGCGTTCCTTGAAGCACTTTCGGCGATTGTGCACGGCGCGGGGCCGGGCTCTGGTCCGTTCGCCGACGGCGCGCCCTGATCAGGACGCGCCGTCAGCGGCTCGGAGTTGCTCAGCGGTTGACCGACTGGATCTCCTGGACGTTGATGTCCTGGGTCGTGTCGAAGGTGCCGTCGGGGAGGTCGCCCTTGGTGCCGCCGGTGCCTTCCCAGGAGACCTGCCAGGTGATGGAGGCCTTGAGGTGGTACGGCGTGCCGTTGGTGGCGTGGAGGTACGTGATGCCGCACGGCGGGGTCTTCTTGGCGTCGCCCTTCTCGTACGGCGTGCCGATCGAGCCGTCGTCGTTGATCTTGCAGTCGCCGGAGGCGGGGTAGGTCGTCGCGTCCTGTGTGCCCGGGTCCAGGTGGAGGGCGACCGGCTTGGCGGTCGTCTCGGCCCAGAGGTTGGTGCGGGGGAGGTCGGCGCGGACCTTGATCTCCTGGAACCTGCCCTTGTCGAGCCAGACCCAAGTGGGCAGGTTCACCGTGGACTTGGCGGTGGGCTTGAGTTCGATCTCGGTGTCGGGGACCTCGACCTTGTTGTAGGCGTACTCGGCGAGCATCTTCGGCGTCGGGGCGTGGGCGACCTTGGGGACCACGTTGGCGTCCTGCCAGAACATGATCTTGCCGCAGTCCCAGGAGTCGGGGTCCTTCTCGTCCGGCGCGACGCTGCGCCAGAAGTAGCCGTCCTTGCCGATGTTCCAGTTCTTGTAGCCCTCGGCGACGGTGTACGCGTCGTCGAAGTTGTGTTCCGGCTTGCCGTCCTGGTAGTGGTCCGTCCACAGCCCCTTGCCGAACCAGGACTCGTGGATACCGACGTCGCCGTTGCCGTCATTCTCGTCGACGAAGTCCTTCAGCTCCTGCCCGGTGAAGACGGGTTCGTACCAGCAGGCCGGGGGCTTCCAGTTGACGTCCACGGAGGAGAGGCTGCCGTGCTTGCCTCCGGTGGGGCCGCTCACTTGGCGGACCTTGATCGTGGAGTAGGTGGCGGAGGCGTAGACGGTCTTGCCGTGCTTGCCCCCGGAAGGCTTGGTGTTCTGGCCCGGGGTGTAGTCGGCGTATGCGTTGCCGGCGCTCAGGAGCACAACGGCGACGGAAGCCGTCGAAGCCAGGCGCAGAGAGGAGGTCGGCAGCCTCATGCCTGGCACTCCTTCGCCTTGCCGATGACCTCGTTGACGTGCACCTTCCAGACCTGGGAGGAGCCGGACGCCGGGCTCATGAGCAGTCGATGCTTCGAGTAGCTGTTCAGGCTCTCCTCGCCGCGAAGAACCTTGCCGGTCTTGATTTCCTTGCTGTAGGCCTTGGCCTGGTTCTCGCAGAAGGTGACGAGGACGCGTTTGCCACCGCTCAAAGTGGTCGTCTCGGCGTCGTAGTACTTGTCCGTCCCCGTGGGGGCCCAGTTGCCCTTCGTCCAGGTCTGGATCTGAGACTTGACGTACTGACTGGCCTGGCCGTCCGAGTAGAACTGGTACGCCGGGTCGTTCGGGTCCTGTGCGGTGATGCCGTGGAACATCGCCTTCACGTAGTTCTGGGCATCCGCAAGTGCCGCCGCATGCTTGGGGTCGGACGGCTGGTCGAAGTCGAAGACCAGGTTCAGGTCCTTCGGCACGCTCACATCAGGGCGGTTGGCGTCGGACGAGGCGGAGGCCGACGGACTGCCCGACCCCTTGTTGGCCCCCTTGATGTCATCCGACTTGTCATCACCCCCGCCACACGCGGTGAGCAAAAGAGCCGCCGCCGCAGTGAACGCGGCAGCAGTGGTCGTCAGAGCGCGGCGGGCCACGTTGGATCTCCCCCGGAGGTCGGCAGTGTGCAACGGGGAACGAAGCTATCAGGGGTGAGTAAGAGGCCCTGGAGTGGCCGTGGGGGATTGTGTGGGGGATGTGAGGAGTGCGGTGCGGTGAGCGGGGAGGGCGTGGAAGCTGGGCGGTGGGTCGTCATGGCGGCGGTGGTGCAACTCGGGCCTAGCGGGCGGAAGGTGAGATATCCGGTGAGCGGCGAGGTCCCGGTCCCGGGTCCGTCCGTCAACGTCCTCCGGCGCCTTTCGACGCCGTAAATCAGAGTCCATAAGATCTCTGTAGGCTCAATGCGCCCCCTCGACCACTGTCTCCACACCCGCATACGACCTTCAGGACGCCCGCCATGGCACGACGCCGCACTTCAAGCTCGTCAAGCTCGACGGGAAACACGACGGCCTCGCCGACCCCGAGGAACCGGACGCCCCAGGCAGTCACCATCCGGCGGCGTTCGTTCGGGGACTTCGTCAAGGCGTTCTTCGCTTTCATCGCGCTGTTGGTGCTCGTCGTCGGCGTGCCGGGTGCGCTCGCTGTGTTGATCGGGTGGCCGCTGCCCAGTGGGGCACCGAGCCTCGACTGGTTGCAGCGGGAGATCACCGTTACGACCTTCCTGCACATCCTGACCGTCATCGTCTGGCTCGCCTGGGCGCAGTTCACCGCCTGTGTGCTGGTGGAGGTCAAGGCCGCGCTGTCCGGGGTCGGGGTTCCCGGGCGGGTGCCCGGCGCCGGACCCAGTCAGATTCTTGCCCGGCAGCTCGTCGCCGCGCTGCTGCTCGTCGGCGCCACCGCCGCCAGCCTCACCCCGGGGCTGTCGAACCTCGGGCACAGCCTGGAGGGAAACCAGAGGCCGACCGTCGCCGCGGCCCAGGCGACCCCGGGGCTCTTCGCGCAGCAGCAGGAGCAGGCCGCCAGCACCGCCGCCGCTCTCGCCGAGCAGGCCTCCCACGCGGCCGCGCACGCCGACGTCGGCAGCAACGCCAAGCAGCACGGGGACACGAAGTACTACCGGATCCAGCCGCCCGAGGGGCGTCATCACGACTCCCTCTGGGAGATCGCCCAGCGGCATCTCGGTGACGGGCGCCGGTACAAGGAGATCTACGAGCTCAACAAGGACCGGGTCCAGCCGGACGGGTCCAAGCTGTCCGAGGCCAGTCTGATCCGGCCCGGGTGGATCATGGAGATGCCCGGCGACGCCCACGGCGGCGACCTCGTCGAGGCGCCCGACGCCTCCGCCCACGCCTCCTCGCAGGCCCAGCAGCAGGTCCACGACTACGCCAAGTCCGGCGATCACGCCCAGGGCAGCCACGCCCAGGGCGGCGGCCACCACGCCCAGCAGGTCTCCCTGCCCGAGCAGCGGCCCGCCTCCGACGGCGGTCCGCAGCACACCGCGCCCGCTGCCTCCACCACCTCCGAGTCCAGCAGTGCCTTCGGCCTTCCGCAGGCCCTCGTCGGCGCCCCCCTCCTTGCCGCCGGCCTCCTCGGCGCCCTCGGCCGGCGCCGCCGCCAGGCGCTGTGGCAGTCGGCGCTCGGTGCCGTCGGCGGGCGCCGCGGCATGGAGCCGCCCACGCCGACCGGGGACGCCGCCGATGCGCAGGACGCGCTTCTCGTCGGCGCCGACCCCGAAGGCGTACGACTGCTGGACCGTTCGCTGAGGGGACTTGCCGCACAGCTCGCCGGCGAGTCGCGTGCCCTGCCCACCGTCTACGCCGCCTGGCTCACCAACGGCGATCTGCATCTGCAACTCGCCCAGCCCGCCGGGAAGCCGCCCGCGCCCTGGCAGCTCGGGCAGGACCAGACGTTCTGGATGCTCGCCCGCACCGACGCCGAGCGGTACGACGACGTCGACACCGCCGCTCCCTACCCGGGTCTCGTCAGCCTCGGCACGATGGACGACTCGCGGCTGCTGCTCAACCTGGAGTCGGTGCCCGGCATCGTCTCGCTGAGCGGCCGTGAGGCCGACCGGGCCGCCGTGTTCGCGTCCGTGGCCGCCGAACTCGCCACCAACGGCTGGTCGGACCGCATGACCATCACGCTCGTCGGGTTCGGCGAGGACCTCACCCCGCTCGCGCCCAACCGGCTGCGCCACCTCGACGGAATCGACGACCTCATCGAGACCATGGAGGCCGAGACGCGGCAGCGGAGGGGCGCGCTGGGGGCCGCGGGCCACGACTCCGTCCTCACCGGGCGTACGGGGCCTGCCCAGCACACCCGTTGGGCCCCGCACCTCGTCCTCCTCGCCGCCCAGCCCTCCGCCGAGGACGCCGTCAAGCTCGCCGAACTCGCCGCCGACGCAAGCCGGTTGGGCATCGGCTACCTCGTCGGCACCGAGACCGGCGATCTGCCCGGCGCCGCCTGGGAGATGGAGGTCACCAGCCAGGGCAAGCTGCTCGCCCCGCTCCTCGGCCTCGAACTCGACGCCCAGCTCCTGCCGTTGGCCACCCAGCGGGCCGTCGTCGAGCTGTTCGTCGAGGCCGACCCGGACCGCGAGCCCGACGGGCCCACCCCCGCCCCACCGTTCCTCGTCGACGTCAGCGAGCAGGGGCGGCCCGCGGTGTACGCGCGCCTCGTCGGGCCGTACGAGATCATCGGGCTCGAGACGCCGGACGGGGAGCGCAGCGCGCTGCTCCACGAGGCGCTCGCGCTGCTCCTGCTGCACCGCGAAGGCGTCCACCCGCGCGTGCTCGCATCCGCCCTGTGGCCGCGGGGAGTCACCGACGACGTGCGGGACGCGCTGCTGGAGCGGCTGCGGGTCTGGCTCGGTGCCGACCGGGACGGCAGCCCGCGCCTCACCGCCGACTCCACCGGACGGCTCGTGCTCGCCAAGTCCGTCGTGTCCGACCTGGACGTGCTGCGGTCGCTGTACCACGAGGCCACGCAGGGCAGGGGCGTCGACAGCCGTGCCGTGCGCGGGCGGCTGCTGACGGACGCGCTGGTGCTGGTGCGCGGCCCGCTGCTCGCCGACCGGCCCGAGGGGCGCTACCGCTGGCTCACCCACGAGATCATCGACGCCCAACTCCCGCTGCTCGTCGCGGACATCGGGCTCGCACTGTCCGCGTTCCACCTGGAGAAGGACCGCGCGGAGAAGGCCATCGAGGCCCTGAACGCCGCCCTCAACTCCGCGCCCGGCGACGAGCGGCTGTGGCACGAGCTGCTGCGGGCGACCCACGCCACCGGTGACACGGGCCGCCTCCAGACCCTCGCCGCCGACCTGGTGGGCCGCAGTGGCGCGCGCGGGCTGCCGCCGCGCACCGAGGCGCTCCTCGACGAGCTGCTGCCGTCGTGGCGCAGCGGCGCCGTCGCGGCCGGCTGAGCACCGGGGGATGAGTACCGGGTTGCTGATCGCCGTCGCCGCGCTCTGGGGTGCGGCGACGGGGATGCTGCTGCCGAGGGCCGCCTACCGGTTCTCGGCGCCGTCGGGCGAGCCATGGCGGGAGTTGTGCCCGGGGGAGCATCCCATCAGCGGGTGGATCGGGCGGGCCCGGTGCCCGCAGTGCGCGGGCGCCGCCTCGGCGGCCGGCGCCGACACGGCCGTACCGAAGAGTCCGTACGGCCCGGCCGCCGTCCCTCTCGCGACCAGCACCGCCCTCGTCTGTGCCGCCCTTGCCGCCGCCACCGGCACCCGGCCCGAGCTCCTGGTCTGGCTGCTGCTCGCGCCCGTCGGGGTGCTGCTGGCCGTCGTCGACTTCCGGGTGCAGCGGCTGCCCGATGTGCTGACGCTGCCGCTCGCGGGAGCCGCGCTCGTGCTGCTCGGGCTCACCGCACTCGTGCCGGAGCACGCGGGTGACTGGCCGACCGCGCTGTACGGCGCCCTCGTGCTCGGCGCCGCCTTCTTCGTGCTGTTCCTGATCAACCCCGGCGGCATGGGCTTCGGCGACGTCAAGCTGGCGCTGGGCCTTGGCGCCGTCCTCGGGTGGTACGGCTGGCCGACGGTCATGCTGGGCACCTTCGCCGCGTTCCTGCTCGGGGCGCTGTACGGCGGTGCGCTCGTCGTCGTGCGGCGGGCCGGGCGCAAGACGGCCATCGCGTTCGGGCCGTTCCTGATCAGCGGGGCGTTCGTCGGGCTGCTGATCGGCGCCTACGCGGCCTGACGTCGGCCGGGCGAAAGGCCTGGCGTAGGCTGGCTGAGTCCGTCCACAACCCTTGACGAAAGGGACGCCCCGGTGTCCGAGAAGGCCGACCTCACGTCTATTGATGTCACAGCCGTCCTCGACCGTGCCGCCGCCGGTGGGCGGATCACCCCGGAAGAAGCGCTCGTCCTCTACCGCGACGCCCCGCTGCACGCGCTGGGCGCGGCCGCCGACGCCGTCCGCCGCCGCAAGTACGCCGGCACCGAGCACATCGCGACGTACATCATCGAGCGCAACATCAACTACACGAACGTGTGCGTCACGGCGTGCAAGTTCTGCGCCTTCTACGCCGCCCCCAAGGACACCGCCAAGGGCTGGACGCGGGACCTGGACGACATCCTGCGGCGGTGCGCCGAGACCGTCGAGCTCGGCGGTACGCAGATCATGTTCCAGGGCGGGCACCACCCGGACTACGGCGTCGAGTACTACGAGAAGCACTTCGCCGCCATCAAGCAGGCCTTCCCGCAGCTCGTCATCCACAGCCTGGGGGCGAGCGAGGTCGAGCACATGGCGCGGATCTCGAAGGTCTCCGTCGAGGAGGCGATCCAGCGCATCCACGCCGCCGGGCTCGACTCCTTCGCGGGCGCCGGCGCCGAGTTGCTGCCGGAGCGGCCGCGCAAGGCCATCGCGCCCCTCAAGGAGAGCGGTGAGCGCTGGCTGGAGATCATGGAGACCGCGCACCGGCTGGGCGTCGAGTCCACCTCCACCATGCTCATGGGCACCGGCGAGACCAACGCCGAGCGCATCGAGCACCTGCGGATGATCCGTGACGTACAGGACCGGACGGGCGGCTTCCGCGCCTTCATCCCGTACACCTACCAGCCCGAGAACAACCACCTGAAGGGCCGCACACAGGCCACGATCTTCGAGTACCTGCGGATGATCGCCATCGCGCGGCTGTTCATGGACAACATCCAGCACATCCAGGGCTCCTGGCTGACCACCGGCAAGGAGGTCGGGCAGCTGTCCCTGCACTACGGCGCCGACGACCTCGGCTCGATCATGCTCGAGGAGAACGTGGTCTCCTCCGCCGGCGCCAAGCACCGCTCCAACCGGCTCGAGATCATCGACCTCATCCGGAAGGCGGGGCGTGTCCCGGCCCAGCGGACGACGACGTACGAGCACATCGTCGTCCACGACGACCCGGCGAACGACCCCGTCGACGAGCGGGTCATGTCGCACATCTCCTCCACGGCGATCGCGGGCGGCACGGCACATCCCGAGCTGAAGCTGCTCGCCTCCAACTGACCCCGCTGTGCTGACGATTCACGCCGCCGACGAGGTCCGCCGCACCTGGGACGACCCGGCGCCGGTCAAGGACGGCGCCGTCGCCGTCGAGGGGACGCGTGTCGCCGCGGTGGGCCCGCTCGAGGAGGTTCGGGAGCAATTCCCCGGCGCACGGGTGCGCAGTTGGCCCGGTGTGCTGGGGCCCGCCCGGCTTCACGACGGCCCGCTTCCGGAGGCCCCGTCCGCACGCGAACGCATCCACGCCGTACTGAAGTCGGGCGCGGTGGCGGTCCTGGAGCAGTACGTCGACACGCCCGAACTCCGCGCCGCCGCCGATCGGAACGACGTGGTGGTCCTCCCGAGCCCCCGGCCGACACCGCTCAGGCAGACGGGCCGCGCCGACTTGGCCGTACTGGATGAGACGGGTGCGTGCATCGCGACGGTGTGCGCCGGACGCCTCGTGCACAGGCGCCGCTAGGGCTCTTCTGATGGATCTCCGCGGCGTCGCGACGGAGATCCATCAGAAGAGCCCTAGCCCGCGAACGCCTCCCCGAACGCCCCCGAACTCTGCTTCACCCCACTGCAGTCGGTCGCCGCGTCGTCCTCGTCCGAGTTCCCGTCCGCACACTGCTGGTCCCGGAACGTCGACCACATCGACACCCAGGCGATCTCCTTCTCCTCGGCGAACGTCCGCACCTGCGCCGCGTCCGACAGCGTGAACGTCTCGTTGTCGACGTCGTTCACGCCGATCATCGAGGTCAGGGCCATGCCCTGCCAGGCGCCCGCGTCGGACAGGCCGAAGACCTTCTTCAGCTGGGTGTGGGCGGCCTCGGCCGACGTCAGGGCGTAGTCGCCCATGTCGTCGTCGTACGACTCGCCGTAGTTCATGGTCATGAGGTCGACCGTGGAGACCTGCACGTCGTACTTGTTGGCCGACTCCAGCAGCGCCAGGCTGTCGGAGTCGAGGCCGGAGGGCATGACGGGCAGCGTGAAGGTGACCTCGAGGTCGCTGCGCTCCTTCTGCAGCAGGGCGATCGCCTCGGAGCGCAGCGCCACCGAGTCGGAGTCGGTCAGCTCGTCGCCCTCGATGTCGAAGTCGGCCTGGGCGGAACCGGCCGCGTCCAGCGCCTTCCCGTACGCCGCCGCCAGCTCGGTCGCGCTGTCGCAGGTCGCCGCCAGCTCCTTGCCGGAGGCCCCGCCGAAGGAGACGCGGACCGTGGCGCCGTCCTCCTCGAGCTGCGAAATCCGGGACTTCACCGCCGAGTCGGAGATCGCCTTCTCGCCGTTCCACGTCGGCGTGCAGTCGCTGCCGTCGGCGATCACGAAAGCCAGGTTGTACGTCGTCGGGGAGCCGGCGGAGTCGTTGTCGGAGGCCTCGGTCGCGCTGACGTAGGGGGCGTACGAGGTGGTCGAACCGGCCTCCTCGGAGGGGGAGGAGCTCGACCGTTTCGGCGGCTTCGGCGCCGCGTCCGAGGTGCTGTGGGAGCCCGTGGAGCACCCCGCCGTGGCCAGGGCAAACAGACAGGTGAACCCGGCCGCCGGCTTCAGGAAACCCCGCATGGAACATGCACCCGCTCTCGTGTTTTTTTCGTGATTTCTGTCTCAGGCTTGAAACAAAGCCCTATTCAAAAGGAGAACGTCTCACACGAAGTCGCCGTTCATGAAAACGGACAACGCACAGGAAACCCATGGGAGGCATGGTAGGAACCGGGTTAATCGGACCGCTCAAACGGGATGTTCGACTCTTTCCCCCCTGCTTGGAGCTGCGCAGGTGTTCAGGGAATTTCATAGGTGAGAGACAGGTTAAGGCGTTTCTCATATGCGCCTCACAAGAAGGCTGCTTTCGATCACATAAAGACTGCCTAATGTCCGGGGAATGCATTCCGAGCCTGCCATCGAAAACCGAGCGACCGACCGCGGTCGCCGCCGCAAACGCGGCAACGGCTCCGTCGAGGGGCCCGTGTTCGTCGACAACTCCGGCCGCCGCTCCAAGCTGCTGCGCCGCCTCGGCCTCCTCGTCGGCGTCCTCTGCCTCGGCTACGCCGTCATCCTCGGCCTGGCCTTCATGGGCATCGGCACATCGGTCACCCCGTCCTCGCTGCTGCCCTTCGGCGGCGGCCGGTCGGGCCCCGGCAACGGCAACGCGCCCGGCGGCGAGAGGCCGCAGGGCGGCATCGGCAACCAGGTCGGCCGGCCCAGCGGCGCCCCCTCCGCGCTGCCCTCGGGCACCCCCACCCCGTCCACGTCCGCGTCCGTCGCGGCCGCCAACTGACCGGAACGCAGACCGACATGACCACGACGACGTCCCAACGGGGCCGACGGCGTGCCCCCACCCGTATCGAACGGGCGGCGGGCAAGGCCGCGGCGCTGCAGAAACCGCGCGTCATCCTCGCCCTGCTGCTCCTGCTCGCGCTGACCAGCATCATGCTGCTGGACGGCTATCTGCGCGCGGAGGTCGGCGGCGACCAGAGGGTGCGCGACGGGGCCAGCTCCAGCGAGGTGCCCGACAAGATCCTGAACGGCGGCCCGATCCTGACCTTCCGGGGCGGGCAGGCCCAGACGATCTCGGTACCGAACAAGACCATCGCCCTCACCTTCGACGACGGCCCGAACCCCACCTGGACCCCGCAGGTCCTCGAGATCCTCCAGAAGTACGACGTGCCCGGCACGTTCTTCCTGGTCGGCTCCATGGTCTCGCGCTATCCGAGCATCGTGAAGAACATGGTCGAGCAGGGCAACGAGGTGGGCATCCACACCTTCACGCACGTCGACCTGTCGTACCAGAGCGACGCCCGCATCACGCGCGAGATGACGCAGACCCAGCTGGCGCTCGCGGGCGCGGCGGGCATCACGACCACGCTGTTCCGGGCGCCGTACTCCTCGGAGACGGACGCCATCGACAACTACAGCTGGCCCGTCTACAAGACGCTCGGCAAGGACGGCTACACCAGCGTCTTCGTCGACACCGACAGCGACGACTGGAAGCGGCCGGGCGTCTCGAAGATCGTCAGCTGGGCCACGCCGAAGAAGAACAAGGGCGCGTCGGTCCTCTTCCACGACGCGGGCGGCGAGCGCTCGCAGACGATCAAGGCGCTGCCCAAGTACATCGAGAAGATGCGGGCGAAGGGCTACACCTTCACCACCATCAGCGGCGTCATCGAGAAGGAGAACGCGAGCAGCCGGCAGTCGTCGGGTCAGCAGACCGGTGCCCCTGCGGGAACCGGCGCCGCGGGTGCCACGGGAGAGCAGCCGGGCGGCGTTCCAGGCGGGCAGAGCACGCCGGGTGGTTCGGCGAGCGGCAGCGGCTCGGCCAACAGCAGCAGTTCGGCGCGCGGCAACCTCCAGGCCGCCCACCGCACGGCGACCGGCACGACCCTGTACGAGGGCAAGGCGCTCGTCGCGGCCGTCGCCGTCGCCGAATGGACCGTGCCCGTGCTGTCGGTGGGCCTGATCATCGTGGGCGTGGCCGTCATGGGGCGGTTCGGGATGATGCTGGTCCTCGCCCGGCGGCACTACAGACAGCGCAACAGACGCCGGTTCAGCTGGGGGCCGCCGGTCACCACCCCGGTGAGCGTGATCGTCCCGGCGTACAACGAGAAGGAGTGCATCGCCAACACTCTCAAGTCGCTGGCGCAGAGCACTCATCCGATCGAGATCATCGTGGTCGACGACGGGTCCACGGACGGCACGTCCGAGATCGCGCGCAACGCCGCCCACGAACTCGGTATGAACAATGTCCGCGTCATCCGGCAGGAGAACGCGGGCAAGCCCGCCGCCCTCAACAACGGTGTGCGCAGCGCCAGTTACGACATCGTCGTGATGATGGACGGCGACACCGTCTTCGAGGCGGACACCGTACGGCAGCTCGTGCAGCCCTTCGCCGACCCCGAGGTCGGCGCGGTCGCCGGCAATGCCAAGGTCGGCAACCGGAACACGATGATCGGCGCCTGGCAGCACATCGAGTACGTGATGGGCTTCAACCTCGACCGCCGGATGTACGACCTGCTGCGCTGCATGCCCACCATCCCGGGCGCGATCGGCGCGTTCCGCCGCGACGCGGTGCTCCAGGTCGGCGGCATGAGCGAGGACACCCTCGCCGAGGACACCGACATCACCATCGCCATGCACCGCGCGGGCTGGCGGGTCGTCTACCAGGAGCACGCCAAGGCCTGGACGGAGGCGCCGGGGTCGCTCAAGCAGCTGTGGTCCCAGCGCTACCGGTGGTCGTACGGCACCATGCAGGCGCTCTGGAAGCACCGTAAGTCCCTTACGGACAAGGGGCCTTCGGGCCGCTTCGGCCGCGTGGGCATGCCGCTGGTCGTCATCTTCCAGATCGTCACGCCGGTCTTCGCACCGCTCATCGACGTGTTCACCGCGTATTCGATGATCTTCGTCGACTTCACGGCGGCGCTGCTGGCGTGGCTTGCGGTGCTGGGAGTGCAGCTGCTGTGCGCGGCGTACTCCTTCCGACTGGACCGCGAGAAGTACCGGTACCTGCTGATGATGCCGCTGCAGCAGCTGGCCTACCGCCAGATGATGTACCTCGTCCTCATCCACTCCTGCATCACGGCCCTCACGGGCGGCCGCCTGCGCTGGCAGAAGCTGAAGCGGACCGGTGAGGTCGGAACGCCGGCGGGGGTGAGCTGAGATGGGTTCGCATCGCAAGGGTTCCGTGCGAACGGCCGAACTACTGGTCGACACGGCCCAGTTGCCGCAGGCGGACTCCCCGCCCCGGCCCAGGGCCGCTGCCGGTCGCGACCGCTACTTCGACACCCTCCGTGCCGTCGCGCTCATCCGGGTCGTCACGTACCACACCTTCGGCTGGGCCTGGGCCGGCATGGTCTTCCCCTCCATGGGCGTCATGTTCGGCCTCGCCGGCACGCTCATGGCGAAGTCCCTGGAGCGCCCCGCACCCAGGGTGCTGAAGAGCCGCCTGCGCCGTCTCCTGCCCCCGTTCTGGTTCTGGGGCGTCTTCGTGGTCCTCGCGATGCTGATCCACGACTGGATGCCGGGCTGGCAGATCGTCTACTGGATCGTGCCGCTCGGCGATCCGCCGGGCAACGCATGGGGCGAGCAGGCCTGGGAGATCCTCTGGTACCTGCGCACCTACCTGTGGTTCGTCCTCCTGTCCCCGCTTCTGCTACGGGTGTTCCGGCTCGCCCCGATCCCCGTGCTGGTCCTGTCCCTGGCACCGATCCTCGTCCTGAACTTCGTGTGGTCGGGCCCGGACAACCGCTTCGGCAGCGCCCTGTGGGACCTGTCGACGTACCTCTTCTGCTGGATCCTCGGCTTCGCGCACCGCGACGGCGTGCTCCAGCGGATGAAGCCGGCCCTGGTCGTCGTCCTCTCGCTCGCCGCGACGGGGTACGGCGGCTGGTACGCCTTCTCGCACCAGGCCGACTTCGGGACGTACGACCTCGACGAGAACCCGCTCGCCCAGGCCTTCTGGTCCGCCGGGTTCGTGATGCTGCTGATGTGGGCGAAGGCGTACTTCCGGATCGACTTCGCCCGGCTCACCCGCTTCCGGCGCACCGACCGCCTGGTCACGATCTTCAACGCACGTGCCGTGACGATCTACCTCTGGCACGAGATCGCACTGGTCCTGGCCGTCCCGCTGATCGACCGCTTCTGGGACGTGCCCGCGTTCGAGAAGTACCTGCCGCTGGACAGCCAGTGGTTCATGTTCGGCATCGGCTGGGTCCTGATCGCGGTGTTCGTCCTGCTGTGCGGCTGGGTGGAGGACGTGGCGGCGAAGAAGAAGCCGAAGCTCCTCCCCTGAGCGGGCGGCAGCGGCCGTACTGCAAGAATGGCCGGGTGACCCGCGCTTCCCTGAACAAGCAGCCGCACGAAGTCGCCTCGATGTTCGACGACGTGGCGGAACGGTACGACCTGACGAACGACGTGCTGTCGCTCGGCCAGGACCGGGTGTGGCGCAAGGAGGTCGCCCGGGCGGTCGACGCCCGGCCCGCGCAGAAGATCCTGGACCTGGCCGCCGGCACGGCGACCTCGTCGCTGCCGTTCGCGCGCTCGGGCGCGTACGTCGTCCCCTGCGACTTCTCGCTCGGCATGCTCCAGGTCGGCAAGAAGAAGCACCCCTGGCTGCCGCTGACCGCGGGCGACGCGACGAAGCTGCCGTTCAAGGACGACACCTTCGACGCCGTCACGATCTCCTTCGGGCTGCGCAACGTGCAGGACTTCGACACGGCCCTGCGCGAGATGCACCGGGTGACCAAGCCCGGCGGCCGGGTGGTGATCTGCGAGTTCTCGCACCCGACCTGGGCGCCCTTCCGCACGGTCTACACCGAGTACCTGATGCGAGCCCTGCCGCCGGTCGCCCGCGCGGTCTCCTCCAACCCGGAGGCCTACGTCTACCTCGCCGAGTCCATCCGCGCCTGGCCGGACCAGCCCGCGCTGGCCGAGCACCTGCAGAAGGCCGGCTGGTCGAAGGTGGCCTGGCGCAACCTCACGGGCGGGGTCGTGACCCTGCACCGCGGGTTCAAGAAGGCCTGAGCCGCCGCCTCACATCGCGCACCGGGTCACCTCGAACTCGTCTCCCGGCTCGTCGATCTCGCGCTGCAGTCCGCCGCCCGACGGCCTGGGGATGCGCGGCTCCCGAACGCCTCCGCCGCCCTCTCCCTCGCCGAAGTCGAACCACACGTAGACAACGGAGTCCCGCGGCACCTCGGCATTGGGCTGCGGGTACTGCCGTACGACGTACTCGACCACGGTCTGGTGGAAGTCGGGCCGGTCCGGAGCGTTGACGAACAGGCCACTCGCCTCGGCCGTCTTGCGCGCGTCCATGGCCATCAGGCCGACCAGCCGTGGCACACGCACTTCGGGTGTTTTGGGTGTTATACGCACAGATGTCACCCCCAGCGGTACTGGAAGGGTAACCGCCCGGGGGTGTCGTCCGGAAGCGCCAAGTGTCTTTCTGTAGCAGTCGTTTACTCTGCGTGACCGCTGTGCAGATCGAGCCGGAAACAGAGCGCGTCCTCTTCGAACCGAGGGTGCCGGAAGGTCTGTGCCAGCTCCATTCCGAGGCGCCGGGTGACCGCGACGGACCGCTCGTTCCCGGGCCTGACCATCGCCACGACGCTGCGGACGCCCGCCGCCCTCAGCCGTTCCAGCGTCATCTGCGCGGCGGTGGTGGCGTAGCCCTTGCCCCAGAACTCCCGTCCGATCCGCCAGCCGATCTCGATCTCGCCGGCGGGGCCCCACTCCTGCGGCCACGGCTGGGCGCCCGTGAAGCCGATGACCCGCCCGGTCTCGTCGACCATGGTCCACAGGCAGAAGCCCAGCTCCGCGTCGTGCCGGCGCTGGCGGGCGGTGAGCTCCTCGTAGACGGAGAGCTCGGCGGACTTGCCGCCGTGGAACTCCATGACGTCCGGGTCGTCGAAGATCCGGTGCCAGGCGACGGCGTCCTCGTCGGTGGGGACGCGCAGCCGTACTACGGGGAGAGCTCGGTTCACTGGGCAGCCCTTCAGCCGGGTGATCAATTCTGCTGAATAGACTGCCTGTGTCCAGTGCCGGTCGGCACGCAGATTTCGAACTTGGGGAGATCCCGCCGTGACCGTCGAGACCGAGCCCCACTCCGAGCGCGCCTCCGATCCCTTCTCCGAGAACACCGCCGATGTGATCGTCGTGGGCGCGGGCCCGGCCGGCTCCACGACGGCGTACCACCTCGCCAAGGCCGGCCTCGACGTCCTCCTGCTGGAGAAGACCGAGTTCCCGCGCGAGAAGGTCTGCGGCGACGGCCTGACGCCGCGCGCGGTCAAGCAGCTCGTCGCGATGGGCATCGACGTCTCCGAGGAGGCGGGCTGGCTGCGCAACAAGGGCCTGCGCATCATCGGCGGCGGCGTTCGCCTCCAGCTGGACTGGCCGGATCTCGCCTCCTTCCCGGACTACGGCCTCGTCCGCAAGCGCGACGACTTCGACGAACAGCTTGCCCGCAACGCCCAGAAGGCGGGCGCCCGGCTCTTCGAGCGCTGCAACGTCGGCACCCCGATCGTCGACGACCGCACCGGCCGCATCACCGGCGTCCACGCCAAGCTGGGCGAGGAGAAGCGCGAGGTCACCTTCCACGCGCCCCTGGTGGTGGCGGCCGACGGCAACTCCACCCGCCTTTCGCTGGCCATGGGCCTGCACCGCCGCGAGGACCGCCCGATGGGCGTCGCGGTCCGCACGTACTTCGAGTCGCCCCGCCACGAGGACGACTACCTGGAGTCCTGGCTGGAGCTCTGGGACCGCCGCGGCCCCGGCGAGGACCGCCTCCTGCCCGGCTACGGCTGGATCTTCGGCATGGGCGACGGCACCTCGAACGTCGGCCTGGGCGTCCTGAACACCTCGGACTCCTTCAAGGAGCTGGACTGGCGCGAGGTCCTGAAGGCCTGGTGCGCGTCCATGCCGGAGGACTGGGGCTACACCCCGGAGAACATGACCGGGCCGATCCGCGGCGCGGCCCTCCCCATGGCCTTCAACCGCCAGCCCCACTACACCAAGGGCCTGCTCCTGGTCGGCGACGCCGGCGGCCTGGTGAACCCGTTCAACGGCGAGGGCATCGCCTACGCGATGGAGTCCGGCCAGATCGCCGCCGACGTCATCGTCCAGGCCCACGCCCGCCCGACGCCCGCGAGCCGCGAACTCGCCCTGCAGCGCTACCCGCGCGTCCTGAAGGACACCTACGGCGGCTACTACACGCTGGGCCGCGCCTTCGTGAAGCTCATCGGCAACCCGAGGGTCATGAAGATCGCGACCCAGCGTGGTCTGACGCACCCCGTGCTCATGAAGTTCACCCTGAAGATGCTGGCCAACCTCACCGACCCGACGGGCGGCGACGCGATGGACCGCATCATCAACGGCCTGAGCAAGGTGGCGCCGAAGGCCTGACCTGCCGTGCAGGGCGGCTCCCGGGTGCGTGGTCACTTCACGCGTCGACGGCCACCGTGCCCCGCAGCGTCGTCCGCTCCGGCTTCCGCCCGGACGTCGCCCGGCGTCCGAACACCGACGGCCGGGCGCCGGCCCGTCGGGCACCGGACGCCTCGGCCCTGCCACCGGGGCCCGGAGCGCCACGGCGGCCCCTGCTCACCGTGGCCTCCGAACGGGCGGCGATCGCCGGGCTGCTCGTCGCCTTCGTCGCCCTCCTCAAGAGCCGACGCCGGCGGGGCGAGCCCGGCAGACGGCTGGGGCCTGTCCGGCGGATCAGCTCGGCGTCGCGGGCCCTGGCACGCCCTCCCCCACTCCTTGAAGGCGTGGGGGACCCCCAGCGGCGTTGTCGTCGGTCTCCTCTCGGCTTCGCCCGAGCGGGAGGGGCCCCCATCGCTCCGCGTCGACTGCCTCCTCCGCCCTGCAGCTGCACGCTCCCCCACTCTCGGCTTTGCTCGAGCGGGGGACCCCCATGACCCCGCTCGGCGCGGCCAAGAAGCACCGTCTCTTGCAGCCGACCCGATCCGCCGGACAGCCCCTAGCTGCCGAGCGCCTGCAAGTTGGCCGCCCGGCGCGCGAACACCTCGTCGCGCCGGTCCGCCACCTGCCGGAGCGCGTCCTTGCGCTCCCGCTTGGAGAGCCGGTCCAGATAGACGTGGCCGTTCACATGGTCCGTCTCGTGCTCCAGGCACCGGGCGAAGTACCCCGTGCCCTCGATGACGACCGCCTCGCCGTCCTTGTCGAACCCGCGCACCACGGCCCGGTCCGGACGCGGTACGTCCATCACGGCGCCCGGCACCGACAGGCACCCCTCCCCCTCGTCGAGCAGCCGGCGCCCGGCGGGTTCGAGGGCGTCGAGGACCGGGTTGACGATGTGCCCGACGTGCCGGACCCCGTCGTCGTCCGGACAGTCGTACACGAACAGCCGCAGATCGACGCCGACTTGGTTCGCCGCGAGCCCCGCTCCCTCGGCGATGTACATCGTCAGGAACATGTCGTCGATCAGGGCGGCGAGATCCGGCCCGAACTCGGTCACGTCCCGGCACGGCTTGTGCAGAACCTCTTCACCGACCTCGGTCACGCGCCGCACCTTCCCGCGCCGGGCCTCGGGCGCGAGCGGCGGATACGAGTCGACGGGCCTGCCTTGCACGAACACGCTCGGCATGACTGTTTCTCCTGTCTTGTGAGGATGCTGTGGCCGGGCGGGAAACCGGCTTCCGGCCTCGGGAGCCTCTCCCTACCCTCCGTTACTCATGACAACAGAACACGCGCAGCAGCCCCAGCAGCAGACCGGCCACACCCGCAGACGGTTCCTGGCGGGAGCCGGGGGAGCGGCCGGCGCCCTCGCCTTATGGCCCGCCGGCCGCGCAACCGCCGCCACCGGCAAGCGCGTCGCCGTTCTCGGCGGCGGAGTCTCCGGCCTCAGCGCCGCCCAGGAACTCGCCGAACGCGGCTACGCCGTCACCGTCTACGAGTACTACGACATCCTCGGCGGCAAGGCCCGCTCGATGGATGTCCCGGGCACGGCGAGCGGCGGCCGTGAGCCCCTCCCCGGCGAGCACGGCTTCCGGTTCTTCCCCGGTTTCTACCGGAACCTCCCGGACACGCTGCGCCGCATCCCCTTTCCCGGCAACGCGGGCGGTGTACGCGACAACCTCCGAAACGCCACCGAGGAGTTGTTCGCCCGCAGCTCCGGCCGCCCGGATCTGCACTTCCCCCTCCGCCGGGCCACCACCCCGCCGGCCCCCGGCGACATCACCCCGTCGTGGATACGCGACCAGATCCTCTCCGTACTGGACCTGGCCACCCACCTCCCCGCCCACGAGGCCGCCTACTTCGCCGACCGCCTCCTGGTCCACCTCACCAGCTGCGACGCCCGCCGTGAGGACCAGTGGGAGAAGACGTCCTGGTGGGACTTCATCCGCGCCGAGGAGATGAGCGCGGAGTACCAGACCCTCCTCGGCATCGGCCAGACCCGCAACCTCGTCGCCACGCGCGCGGAGGTCGCCTCCACCCGCACCGTCGGCCGCATCATCATCGAGGCCCTGATCCTGTGGGGCCTGCTCGGCCGCGGCCTGGACGGCCCCGACGCCGACATCGACCGCGTCCTCAACGCCCCCACCAGCGAGGCCTGGATCGACCCCTGGGAGACCCACCTGCGCTCCCTCGGCGTCGAGTTCGTCCTCGGCACCCAGGTCAGGGAGGTTCTCTACGAGGCGGGGCGCATCTCCGGCGTACACGTATCCGCCCGCGACGGCGGCCAGGACCGCACGGTCACCGCCGACCACTACGTCTCCGCACTCCCCGTCGAGCACGCACGCGTGACCTGGGGCCCGTCCCTGCGCGCGGCCGACCCGCAGCTCGGCCGCTGCGACAAGCTGCAGACGGACTGGATGACCGGCGTGATGTTCTACCTGCGCACGCCCACCCCCGTCGTGCACGGCCACATCAACTGCCTCGACTCGCCCTGGTCGGTGACGGGCATCGGACAGGCCCAGTTCTGGGACGTAAGGGACTTCTCACGCGACTACGGCGACGGACAGGCCCACGACTGCCTGTCCGCGATCATCTCCGAATGGGACAAGCCCGGCATCCTGTACGGGAAGACGGCCAAGGAGTGCACCAAGGACGAGATCGTCGCCGAACTCTGGGCCCAGCTGAAGGACGGCCTCAACGACGCCGGCAAGACGACCCTCAGGGACGAGGACCGCCTCGGCTGGTTCATGGACCCGGCGGTGACGGGCCTCGGCGGCCCGAACCCGCAGAACCGTGAACAGCTCCTCATCCACCCCACGGGCACGCTCTACAACCGCCCTTCGGCGCGCACGGCGGTCCCGAACTTCTTCCTCGCCGGCGACTACGTCCGCACCGATGTGGACCTGGCGACGATGGAAGGCGCCAACGAGGCGGCACGACGTGCCGTCAACGCCCTCCTCGACGCGGACAATTCGGACGCCGAGCGGTGTGAGATCCGGGAGCTGTACCGGCCGCCCGAGATGGAACCCCTCAAGCGCGTCGACGAGGTGCGCTACAAGCTGGGCCTGCCCAACGCCTTCGACCTGGGGTAGCCCTCAGGGTGTGCCGGAAGGGCCGCTGCCCCCGAGCGGCTGCGGCCCTTCCGTGCGTCTGTGGTGCCGGGTTGTGTCAGAGCACCCGCACCGCGCCGGTCGGCGGGTCGTAGGACAGCGGCTTCTCGACGACACCGGTCGACGGGTTCTGCGCGCCGACGAACATGCCGTCACCCACGTACAGCGCCACGTGGTACGCGCTGCCCGCACTGCCCCAGTAGAGGATGTCGCCCGGCTGCAGGTTGCTCAGCGAGACCTGGGTGCCGGCCGTCGACTGGTCCTGCGAGACGCGCGGCAGGCTGATGCCGACCTGCTTGAAGGCGGTCTGCATGAGACCCGAGCAGTCCCAGGAGTTGGGGCCGGTGCCGCCGGAGACGTAGGCGTCACCGACCTGGGCCTTCACGAAGGCGATGAGCGCGGCGGCCGAACCGGTGGCCGTCGACGAACTCGACGAGGCGGTCGACGTCGTGGAGGCGGCGAGGGTGGTCCGCTCGGAGCTGCGGGAAGCAGCCTGCTCGGCGGCGGCCTTGCGGGCGGCCTCGGCCTTCTTCTTGGCCTCGGCCTTCTTCTTCGCCTCTGCGAGGTCCGCCTTGGCCTGCTTCGCGGCCTTTGCGGCGGCTGCGTCACGCTCGGCCTGCAGCTGGTAGTTCGCGGCAGCCTGCTGTGTGGCGTCCGCGGACTGGGCGACCTGAGCGGCCAGGTCGGCCGTCAGGGTGGGCAGTTGGAGGGTCTGCGTGGTCTCGGCGGCGCTCGCCGAGGCCGACGCGCCCGCCGCAGCCATGCTGAGGACGCCACCGGCAACTCCGGCGCGCACGGCGATGGAAGTCGTCGCGCTCCGGCGGGGTTTCCGGTGGCTGCGTATGTGAGCGGTGTGGGACATGAGAACAACCGGTATCAGGGGCTCCTCCATACCTTCAAGAAACGTGTGGTGCGCCACAGTTGTTCAGTCGAGGCCCCAAATCCCCGGCGTGGAGTTCTTTATTGACGCCGTAACGGACATTGCGGACGCAGCCCTTCAGGCCCGTGATCACGGTCTTTCGTCGGTACGCCCGAATTGCCCTCCGCCTACCATCGGTTGGGACAGTTGGCCAAGCCCCGTTCTCAGGCGCCTCTCATGGATGTGGCGGAGGTCACGCAACGGTCACAGGGGAAGCTGCGTCTCGCGTAAAGATCACGACCGGATTGCGACCCGGTCACGGCCCGGCCCCGCTCGTGAACGCGTGCACGCGTCCACATCGCACTGCGCCCCTCCCTCTGATGTGTGAACGCGGTGCACTATCAGGACATCTCGTCCAGCACCAATTTGCATGCAAGGGAAGTCTCTTGATATGGAGACGCCCCTCTCGAGCTGCGCCGACGAGCGAAAGTGTCACCTCTGGTGATCACCTTGACGCTTCAGGTACGAAGATCACCGCTCATCCGACTTCATGATCCTTCGTCAGGTGGTGGAGATCACAAAGCTTGTGTAATACCCCGTGTCGCAGATCACAGAGCGGCGGGCATAAGATGCGAGGCAGTTGGGCTTGTGACCTGCTTCACATGTTCTCGATCTTCGCCGGGACGGGCGGGGTTGGAGAAACGTATGAGGTCGGTGTGAGTCCAACGCCATCGCCAGCAGTCAGTGCCGACTGAGAGGAGCGAGGAGCGGTGAACGCGTATGCGCCCATCCTCGTACTGGGAGCCCTCGGGGCAGGCTTTGCGATCTTCTCCGTGGTCATGGCCACGCTGATCGGTCCGAAGCGATACAACCGGGCCAAGCTCGAGGCCTACGAGTGCGGGATCGAGCCGACCCCCACGCCGGCCGGCGGCGGGCGCTTCCCCATCAAGTACTACCTGACGGCGATGCTCTTCATCGTCTTCGACATCGAGATCGTCTTCCTCTACCCCTGGGCCGTCACCTTCGACGCCCTGGGGATTTTCGGGCTCGTGGAGATGCTGCTCTTCGTGCTCACCGTCTTCGTCGCGTACGCGTACGTATGGCGGCGCGGCGGCCTGGAATGGGACTGAGGGGCCTTAACACATGGGACTCGAAGAAAAGCTGCCGAGCGGATTCCTGCTGACCACCGTCGAGCAGGCCGCGGGCTGGGTGCGCAAGGCGTCCGTCTTCCCGGCCACATTCGGACTCGCCTGCTGCGCCATCGAGATGATGACCACCGGCGCCGGCCGCTACGACCTGGCGCGCTTCGGCATGGAGGTCTTCCGCGGTTCGCCCCGCCAGGCGGACCTGATGATCGTGGCCGGCCGGGTGAGCCAGAAGATGGCGCCGGTGCTGCGCCAGGTCTACGACCAGATGCCGAACCCCAAGTGGGTGATCTCCATGGGGGTCTGCGCCTCCTCGGGCGGCATGTTCAACAACTACGCGATCGTCCAGGGCGTCGACCACGTCGTCCCGGTCGACATCTATCTCCCGGGCTGCCCGCCACGGCCCGAGATGCTGATGGACGCCATCCTCAAGCTGCACCAGAAGATCCAGACCTCCAAGCTCGGCGTGAACGCCGAGGAGGCGGCCCGCGAGGCGGAGGAAGCGGCGCTCAAGGCCCTGCCCACGATCGAGATGAAGGGGCTGCTGCGGTGAGCGACGTGAACGGCACCAACGGAGCGTCGAACGGGGTCAACCCCGAGAAGGACCTCGGCGCCTCCAACCTCCCCGGCCAGCGCGGCGAGGGCGGCGAGGAGATCCGCGTCCAGCGCGGCATGTTCGGCGCCAACAACGGCGGCGACACCTCCGGCTACGGCGGTCTGGTCCGCTCGGTCCGCCTCCCGGGGCCCGCGGCCCGCCCCTACGGCGGCTGGTTCGACGAGGTCGCCGACGAGCTGGAAGGCGCCCTGGAGGAGCAGGGACTGCTCCCCGAGAACGCCATCGAGAAGACGGTCGTCGACCGCGGCGAACTCACCTTCCACATCGAGCGCGAGCACCTGCTGCGCGTCGCCCGCACCCTGCGCGACGACCCGGCCCTGCGCTTCGAACTCTGTACCGGCGTCAGCGGGGTCCACTACCTGCACGACAAGGGCCGCGAGCTGCACGCCGTCTACCACCTGCGCTCGATCACCCACAACCGGCTGATCCGCCTCGAAGTCAGCGCCCCGGACGCCGACCCGAAGATCCCTTCCCTGGTCTCCGTCTATCCCACCAACGACTGGCACGAGCGCGAGACCTACGACTTCTTCGGGATCGTCTTCGACGGTCACCCGGCCCTGACGCGGATCATGATGCCGGACGACTGGCAGGGCCATCCGCAGCGCAAGGACTACCCCCTCGGCGGCATCCCCGTCGAGTACAAGGGCGCCCAGATCCCGGCTCCGGACCAGCGGAGGTCGTACTCGTGAGCACGCAGCCAGCATCCGCGGCCTCCGCCGCTTCGGCCCGCGAGACCACCGAGGGCACCGTATACACGGTCACCGGTGGCGACTGGGACGAGGTCGTCCAGTCCGCGGCCCGCGCCGACGACGAGCGCATCGTCGTCAACATGGGTCCCCAGCACCCCTCCACCCATGGAGTGCTCCGCCTGATCCTGGAGATCGAGGGCGAGACGGTCACCGAGGCCCGCTGCGGCATCGGCTACCTGCACACCGGCATCGAGAAGAACCTCGAGTTCCGCACGTGGACGCAGGGCACCACGTTCGTGACGCGCATGGACTACCTGACGTCCTTCTTCAACGAGACCGCCTACTGCCTCGCCGTCGAGAAGCTCCTCGGCATCGAGGACCAGATCACCGAGCGGGCAGAGATCATCCGGGTGCTCCTGATGGAGCTGAACCGGATGTCCTCGCACCTGGTGTGCATCGCCACCGGCGGCATGGAACTCGGCGCCACCACGATCATGATCTACGGATTCCGTGATCGTGAAATGATTCTCGACATCTACGAGCTCATCACGGGCCTGCGCATGAACCACGCGTACATCCGGCCCGGCGGACTCGCGCAGGACCTGCCGCCCGGCGCGGTGGACCACATCCGCGAGTTCGTGAAGAAGATGAAGAAGAACCTCCCGGAGTACGACAAGCTCGCCACCGGGAACCCCATCTTCAAGGCCCGTATGCAGGACGTCGGCTATCTCGACCTGGCCGGCTGCATGGCCCTCGGCGCCACCGGCCCGATCCTGCGCTCCACCGGCCTGCCGCACGACCTGCGCAAGACGCAGCCGTACTGCGGCTACGAGACGTACGACTTCGACGTCCCGACCGCCGACTCCTGCGACTCCTACGGCCGCTTCCTGGTCCGCCTGGAGGAGATGCGCCAGTCGCTCGGGATCATCGAGCAGTGCCTGGACCGGCTGCAGCCCGGCCCGGTCATGGTCGCCGACAAGAAGATCGCCTGGCCCGCCCAGCTCGCCCTGGGACCGGACGGGCTCGGCAACTCCCTCGACCACATCAAGAAGATCATGGGCACTTCCATGGAGGCCCTGATCCACCACTTCAAGCTGGTCACCGAGGGCTTCCGCGTCCCGCCGGGACAGGCGTACGCGGCCGTCGAGTCGCCCAAGGGCGAGCTCGGGGTGCATGCCGTGTCCGACGGTGGCACCCGCCCCTACCGGGTCCACTTCCGCGACCCGTCCTTCACCAACCTGCAGGCCATGGCGGCGATGTGCGAGGGCGGCCAGGTCGCCGACGTCATCGTCGCCGTCGCGTCCATCGACCCCGTGATGGGAGGCGTCGACCGGTGACCACCAGTTCCTCTGGCGTCAGCCTGGGCATGCCCGAACTGCCCGCGCCCGCCTACCCGGACGACGTCCGAGCCCGGCTCGAGGCGGACGCGCGCGAGGTGATCGCCCGCTACCCCGACTCCCGCTCGGCGCTCCTGCCGTTGCTGCATCTCGTGCAGGCGGAGGAGGGCCATGTCACGCGCACCGGAATGCAGTTCTGCGCGGACGTGCTGGGGCTGACCACGGCCGAGGTGACCGCGGTCGCCACCTTCTACACCATGTACCGGCGCAAGCCGTCCGGTGACTACCAGGTGGGCGTCTGCACCAACACCCTGTGCGCGGTGATGGGCGGTGACGCGATCTTCGAGGAGCTCCAGGAGCACCTGGGCGTCGGCAATGGTGAGACCACCGACGACGGCAAGGTCACCCTGGAGCACATCGAGTGCAACGCGGCCTGCGACTTCGCGCCCGTGGTGATGGTCAACTGGGAGTTCTTCGACAACCAGTCCCCGGCCAGCGCCAAGCGCCTCGTCGACGACCTGCGCGCGGGACGGCCGGTCGAGCCCACGCGCGGGGCGCGCCTGTGCACCTTCAAGGAGACCGCGCGGATTCTGGCCGGCTTCCCCGACGAGCGGCCAGGGGCCGTCGAGGAGAGCGGCAGTGCGGGACCGGCGTCGCTGGTGGGCCTTCGCCTGGCAAGGGGAGAGGCCGCACCCGCGCGCGTGGTCCATCCGCGGGACGGCGGCCCGCACGAGGACGAGCCGCAGGACAGGGCAGTGCACGAGCCGTCGCCGACCGAGCACCTGAGCTCACACGATGCGCCGCAGGACACGTCGGCCTCCGACCCGGCCCACCCGGCAGGGCCTACCGCCGAGGAGGGGGAGTGATGACCTTGGCACCCGAGCTGAAAGACACCAGCCCCGAGAAGCTGCTCGCGCCGGTGCTGTCGGCCTTCTGGGACGAGGACAGGTCCTGGACGCTGGACGTCTACCGAAGGCACGAGGGCTACGAGGGGCTCCGCAAGGCGCTCGCGATGTCCCCAGACGACCTGATCGCGTACGTCAAGGACTCCGGGTTGCGTGGCCGGGGCGGCGCGGGATTCCCGACGGGAATGAAATGGCAGTTCATTCCCCAAGGGGATGGAAAGCCGCACTATCTAGTTGTCAACGCCGACGAGTCGGAGCCGGGAACCTGCAAGGACATCCCGCTCCTCTTCGCGAACCCGCACAGCCTCATCGAGGGCATTGTCATCGCGTGTTATGCCATCAGGTCGTCGCATGCCTTCATCTATCTGCGTGGTGAAGTCGTCCCCGTATTGCGGCGGTTGCACGAGGCCGTGCGCGAGGCCTACGAAGCCGGCTACCTCGGCGAGAACATCCTGGGCAGCGGCCTGAACCTCCAGCTCACCGTGCACGCCGGCGCCGGCGCGTACATCTGCGGTGAGGAGACCGCACTGCTCGACTCGCTCGAAGGCCGCCGGGGTCAACCGCGGCTTCGTCCCCCTTTCCCTGCGGTGGCGGGCCTCTATGCGTGCCCGACTGTTGTGAACAACGTCGAGTCGATCGCGTCGGTTCCCGCGATTCTGCATCGGGGCAAAGAATGGTTCCGGTCGATGGGCAGCGAGAAGTCCCCGGGCTTCACGCTCTACTCGCTCAGCGGCCATGTCGCGAGCCCCGGCCAGTACGAGGCGCCGCTCGGCATCACACTGCGCCAGCTGCTCGAGATGAGCGGCGGCATGCGGCCGGGCCACCGCCTCAAGTTCTGGACGCCGGGCGGTTCTTCGACGCCGATGTTCACCGACGAGCACCTCGACGTACCCCTTGACTACGAGGGTGTGGGCGCCGCCGGTTCCATGCTCGGCACCAAGGCCCTGCAGTGCTTCGACGAGACGACCTGCGTCGTCCGCGCCGTCACCCGCTGGACCGAGTTCTACGCCCACGAGTCCTGCGGCAAGTGCACACCGTGCCGCGAAGGGACGTACTGGCTCGTGCAGTTGCTGCGCGACATCGAGGCCGGCAAGGGCGTGATGTCCGACCTCGACAAGCTGAACGACATCGCCGACAACATCAACGGCAAGTCGTTCTGCGCCCTCGGCGACGGCGCCGCCTCGCCGATCTTCTCCTCGCTCAAGTACTTCCGTGAGGAGTACGAGCAGCACATCACGGGCCGCGGGTGCCCCTTCGACCCGGCCAAGTCGACGGCCTGGGCCGACCGCACGGAGGTGAACGCATGACGGTGACCACGAGCGCTCCCTCGGGTGGGGGAGAGGCGGCGGTCCCGCCGGAAGATCTCGTCTCGCTGACGATCGACGGCGCCGAGATCAGCGTGCCCAAGGGCACCCTGGTCATCCGGGCCGCCGAGCAACTCGGCATCGAGATCCCCCGGTTCTGCGACCATCCCCTGCTCGACCCGGCCGGCGCCTGCCGCCAGTGCATCGTCGAGGTCGAGGGCCAGCGCAAGCCGATGGCGTCCTGCACCATCACGTGCACGGACGGCATGGTGGTGAAGACCCACCTCACCTCGCCGGTCGCCGAGAAGGCCCAGCACGGTGTGATGGAGCTCCTCCTCATCAACCACCCCCTGGACTGCCCGGTCTGCGACAAGGGCGGCGAGTGCCCCCTGCAGAACCAGGCCATGTCGCACGGGCAGGCCGAGTCCCGCTTCGAGGGCAAGAAGCGGACGTACGAGAAGCCCGTCCCGATCTCCACGCAGGTGCTGCTCGACCGTGAGCGGTGCGTCCTGTGCGCCCGGTGCACCCGGTTCTCCAACCAGGTCGCGGGCGACCCGATGATCGAGCTGCTGGAGCGGGGCGCGCTGCAGCAGGTCGGTACCGGCGAGGGCGACCCCTTCGAGTCGTACTTCTCCGGCAACACCATCCAGATCTGCCCGGTCGGCGCGCTCACTTCGGCGGCGTACCGATTCCGCTCCCGCCCCTTCGACCTGGTCTCCTCGCCGTCGGTCTGCGAGCACTGCTCCGGCGGCTGCGCGACCCGCACCGACCACCGGCGCGGCAAGGTCATGCGGCGCCTCGCGGCCAACGACCCCGAGGTCAACGAGGAGTGGATCTGCGACAAGGGGCGGTTCGCCTTCCGGTACGCGCAGCAGCGCGACCGGCTGCAGACGCCGCTGGTACGCAACGCCGAAGGTGAACTGGAGCCCGCCTCCTGGCCGGAGGCCTTGCAGATCGCCGCACAGGGCCTGCTCGCCTCGCGCGGCCGCACCGGTGTCCTCACCGGTGGCCGCCTCACCATCGAAGACGCCTACGCGTACAGCAAGTTCGCGCGCGTGGCACTGGACACGAACGACATCGACTTCCGCGCGCGCGTGCACAGCGGCGAGGAATCCGACTTCCTCGCCGCCAAGGTCGCCGGTCGCGGTCGTGATCTCGACGGTACGGGCGTCACGTACACCTCCCTGGAGAAGGCACCCGCCGTCCTGCTGGTCGGATTCGAGGCCGAGGAGGAGGCGCCCGGCGTCTTCCTGAGGCTGCGCAAGGCCTGGCGCAAGCACGGGCAGAAGGTGTTCTCGCTGGCCACGCACTCCACGCGCGGTCTGGAGAAGGCCGGCGGCATGCTGCTGCCGGCGGCTCCCGGCACCGAGACCGAGTGGCTGGACGCGCTCGCGAGCGGGGTCGGACTGGAGGAGCCCGGCGGGCAGGCCGCCCAGGCGCTGCGCGCCGAGGGCTCGGTGATCGTCGTCGGCGAGCGGCTGGCCGCGGTGGCGGGCGGACTGACCGCCGCGGTACGGGCCGCGTCCGCGACCGGCGCCCGGCTGGTGTGGATCCCGCGGCGGGCCGGTGAGCGCGGCGCCGTCGAGGCGGGCGCGCTGCCGTCGCTGCTGCCGGGCGGACGCCCGGCCACCGACCCACGCGCGCGTGACGAGGTCGCCGCCGTCTGGGGCCTGGCCGAACTCCCGCACCGCTACGGCCGCGACACGAGCCAGATCGTCGAGGCCGCCGCGTCCGGCGAGCTGCAGGCGCTGCTGGTCGCGGGCGTCGAGGTCACCGATCTGCCCGACCCGGCACGCGCGCGTGAAGCACTTCACGAGGCCGGCTTCGTGGTGTCGCTGGAGCTGCGGCCCAGTGAGGTCAGCGAGCACGCCGACGTCGTGCTTCCCGTCGCCGCGGTCGCCGAGAAAGCCGGCACCTTCCTCAACTGGGAGGGCCGGGTGCGCTTCTTCGAGGCCGCGCTCAAGCCCGATCAGATGACCCGCCGCCTCGCGCCGACCGACGCACGCGTGCTGCAGATGCTGGCCGACGCCATGGACGTACACCTGGGTCTGCCGGATCTGCGCACCGTACGCGCGGAGATCGACCGGCTCGGTGCCTGGGACGGCCCGCGCGCCACCGAACCCCTGGAGACCGCGGGCCAGCTGCCGCGGCCCGCCGCCGGGGAGGCCGTGCTCGCAGGGCACCGGCTCCTCCTCGACCAGGGCGTCCTCCAGGAGGGCGACGAGGCGCTCGCCGGAACGCGGCACGCCGCCCACGCGCGCGTGTCGGCCGCGACGGCCGCCGAAGCCGGCGTCAAGGACGGCGACCTCATCGCCGTGACCGGTCCCTCGGGCTCGGCCGAACTCCCGCTGCAGGTCACCGAGATGCCCGACCGCGTGGTCTGGCTCCCGCTGAACTCCGTCGGCAGGGGCGTCGCTTCCGACACGGGGGCGCTGCCCGGCGCCCTCGTCCGCATCGGCCCGGCGACGCTCGTCGGCGCGGCCCCCGAGGAGGTGGAGGCATGAGCCCGTACCTCGCCGCTGAAGACCTCTCGATGTTCGGCCGCGACCCCTGGTGGCTGGTCGTCGTCAAGGCGGTGTTCTGCTTCGCCTTCCTGATGGTGACCGTGCTGTTCTCCATCGTCTGGGAGCGCAAGGTCGTCGCCTGGATGCAGCTGCGCATCGGCCCCAACCGGCACGGCCCCTGGGGCATGCTCCAGTCGCTCGCCGACGGCATCAAGCTGATGCTCAAGGAAGACATCATCGTCAAACGCGCGGACAAGGTCGTCTACGTCCTCGCACCGATCGTCGCGGCCATCCCGGCCTTCATGGCGATCGCGGTGATCCCCTTCGGCCCGGCCGACAACGAGATCTCCATCTTCGGCACCCGCACCACGATGCAGCTCACCGACCTGCCGATCGCGATGCTCTACATCCTCGCGATCGCCTCCGTCGGCATCTACGGCATCGTCCTTGCGGGTTGGAGTTCCGGATCCACCTACCCGCTGCTGGGCGGCCTCCGCTCCTGCGCGCAGATGATCTCGTACGAGATCGCGATGGGCGCGGCCTTCGCCTCCGTGTTCCTCTACTCGGGGTCGATGTCGACCTCGACGATCGTCGAGCAGCAGCACGACCGCTGGTACATCCTGCTGCTGCCGGTCTCCTTCATCCTCTACATCGTCACGATGGTCGGCGAGACCAACCGCGCCCCCTTCGACATGCCGGAGTCCGAGGGCGACCTGGTCGGCGGCTTCAACACCGAGTACTCGTCGATCAAGTTCGCGATGTTCATGCTCGCCGAGTACGTCAACATGGTGACGGTCTCGGCCGTGTCGACCACGCTCTTCCTCGGCGGCTGGCGCGCCCCCTGGCCGATCAGCACCTTCTGGGAGGGCGCCAACCACGGCTGGTGGCCGCTGCTCTGGTTCGTGATCAAGGTGCAGCTGCTGCTGTTCTTCTTCATCTGGCTGCGCGGCACGCTGCCTCGCGTCCGCTACGACCAGCTGATGAAGCTCGGCTGGAAGGTCCTCATCCCGGTCTCCGTGGTCTGGCTGATGCTGGTCGCGACCGTGCGGGCGCTGAGGAACGAGAACTACGACTTCGCCGACATCGCCCTCTACATCGGCGGCGGCGTCCTCGCCCTGCTGCTCCTGTCCTTCGTCGCCGACATGTTCCGCGAGAAGGCGAAGGAGACCGAGCAGGCCGTCGAGGAACCCGCCGGATTCGACCCGATGGCGGGCGGATTCCCCGTACCGCCCCTGCCGGGACAGGAGTTGCCGGCGGTGCCGAGGCGCCGTCCGCGCCGCGAGCGGGAGCTCATTGTCAGTGGCGGGTCGGATACTGCCAGTGACGGATCTTCGGATGGAAAGGAGGCGTCCGATGGCTGAGGAGCCCAAGGAGACCAAGCCCGGTTTCATGAACCCCGTGGCCGGCTTCGGCGTGACCTTCAAGGCCATGTTCAAGAAGCGGCTGACCGAGCAGTACCCGGAGCAGCAGAAGACCACAGCCCCCCGGTTCCACGGACGGCACCAGCTCAACCGCCATCCGGACGGCCTGGAGAAGTGCGTCGGCTGCGAGCTGTGCGCCTGGGCCTGCCCCGCCGACGCCATCTACGTGGAGGGCGCGGACAACACGGACGAGGAGCGCTACTCGCCGGGCGAACGGTACGGCCGCGTCTATCAGATCAACTACGCCCGCTGCATCCTGTGCGGCCTGTGCATCGAGGCGTGCCCCACGCGCGCGCTGACGATGACCAACGAGTTCGAGCTCGCCGACAGCAGCCGCGCCAACCTCATCTACACCAAGGAGCAGCTGCTCGCCGGCCTCGAAGAGGGCATGGTCGACAGCCCGCACGCCATCTACCCGGGGATGGACGAGCAGGACTACTACCGGGGACTGGTGACGGAGGCCGCGCCCGGCACGGAGCCCCAAACCGCCGTATCGAAGGGCGAAAAGCCTGAAGAAGAGGAGGTGCAGGCATGAGCGCTCTCGCCGCCTACTCCACCTCCACCGGAGAGGCCTTCCAGTTCTGGGTCCTCGGCAGCGTCGCGGTGATCGGAGCCCTGGCCACCGTGTTCATGAAGCGGGCCGTGCACAGCGCGCTGTCACTGGCCGCCACCATGATCATCCTGGCGATCTTCTACCTCGCCAACGGCGCCTACTTCCTGGGCATCGTGCAGATCGTCGTCTACACCGGCGCGATCATGATGCTGTTCCTGTTCGTGGTGATGCTCGTCGGCGTGACGGCCGCGGACTCGCTGAAGGAGACCATCAAGGGCCAGCGCTGGCTGGCCCTTCTCTGCGGGCTCGGCTTCGGCATCCTGCTGCTCGCCGGGATCGGCAACGCCTCCCTCAACGAGTTCAACGGCCTGAGCCAGGCGAACGCCAACGGCAACGTGGAGGGTCTCGCGACCCTCATCTTCACCAAGTACGTCTTCGCCTTCGAAATCACCGGCGCCCTGCTGATCACGGCCGCCGTCGGCGCCATGGTGCTCACACACCGCGAGCGCACCGAGCGCGCCAAGACGCAGCGTGAGCTGTCCGAACAGCGCGTCCGCGAGGGCAAGCACGTACCGCCGCTGCCGGCGCCCGGCGTGTACGCCCGGCACAACGCGGTGGACATCGCGGGCCTGCTGCCCGACGGCACCCCGTCGGAGCTCACCGTCAGCAAGACGCTGCGCGAGCGCGGCCAGATCCGTGACGTGTCCGCCGAGGCGCTCAACGACCTGCGGGCGCTGGAGCAGCGCGCGGAGGAGCGACTGGAGCGGACCGAGATCGAGCCCGCCACCTTCAAGCGTGAGGAGGCGTCGAAGTGAACCCGGTCAACTACCTCTATCTGTCCGCCCTGTTGTTCACGATCGGCGCGACGGGCGTGCTGATCAGGCGCAACGCGATCGTCGTGTTCATGTGCATCGAGCTGATGCTGAACGCCTGCAACCTCGCGTTCGTCACCTTCTCCCGGATGCACGGCAATCTCGACGGCCAGATCATCGCCTTCTTCACGATGGTCGTCGCCGCCGCGGAGGTCGTGGTCGGGCTCGCGATCATCGTGTCCCTGTTCCGTTCCCGCCACTCGGCCTCGGTCGACGACGCCAGCCTGATGAAGCTCTGAGGGGTCGCTGAATCGTGGAGAACCTGATTGCGCTGCTGGTGGCGGCGCCACTGCTCGGAGCGGCCGTACTGCTGTGCGGCGGCCGGCGCCTCGACGCCGTCGGCCACTGGATCGGCACGGTCCTGGCCGGCACCTCCTTCGTCATCGGCGTCGTCCTCTTCGCCGACCTGCTCGGCAAGGACGCCGAACACCGGACCCTGATGCAGCACCTGTACACCTGGATCCCGGTCGAGAGCTTCCAGGCGGACGTCACCTTCCGCCTGGACCAGTTGTCGATGACGTTCGTCCTGCTGATCACCGGTGTCGGCTCGCTGATCCACCTGTACTCGGTCGGGTACATGGAGCACGACGAGCGCCGCCGCCGCTTCTTCGGCTACCTGAACCTGTTCCTCGCGGCGATGCTGCTGCTGGTCCTCGCCGACAACTACCTGCTGCTGTACGTCGGTTGGGAGGGCGTGGGCCTCGCGTCCTACCTGCTGATCGGCTTCTGGCAGCACAAGCCCAGCGCGGCGACCGCGGCGAAGAAGGCCTTCCTGGTCAACCGCGTCGGCGACATGGGCCTGTCCATCGCCATCATGCTGATGTTCGCGACGTTCGGCACCTTCGCCTTCGGGCCGGTGTTCGACAGCGTCGGCGACACCAGCGAAGGCAAGCTCACGGCCATCGGTCTGATGCTCCTGCTCGCCGCCTGCGGCAAGTCCGCCCAGGTGCCGCTGCAGTCCTGGCTCGGGGACGCGATGGAGGGCCCGACCCCGGTCTCGGCCCTCATCCACGCCGCGACGATGGTGACCGCGGGCGTCTACCTGATCGTCCGCTCCGCAGCCATCTTCAACGCCGCGCCCGACGCGCAGCTGGCGGTCACCGTGGTCGGTGCCGTCACGCTCCTGTTCGGTGCGATCGTCGGTTGCGCGAAGGACGACATCAAGAAGGCACTGGCCGGCTCGACCATGTCGCAGATCGGCTACATGGTCCTCGCCGCCGGCCTCGGCCCCATCGGCTACGTATTCGCGATCATGCACCTGGTGACGCACGGCTTCTTCAAGGCCGGGCTCTTCCTCGGCGCCGGTTCGGTCATGCACGGCATGAACGACGAGGTGGACATGAGGAAGTACGGCGGCCTCAGGAAGTACATGCCGGTCACGTTCATCACGTTCGGCCTCGGCTACCTCGCCATCATCGGCTTCCCGGGTCTGTCCGGCTTCTTCTCCAAGGACAAGATCATCGAGGCCGCCTTCGCGAAGGGCGGCACCGAGGGCTGGATCCTCGGCGGCTGCGCACTGCTGGGCGCGGCCATCACGGCGTACTACATGACGCGCGTGATGCTGATGACGTTCTTCGGAGAGGAGCGTTGGAGGAACCAGCCGACCCGCTCCCCGCAGGCGCCGAGCGCTGAGCCCGCCGCCGAGCACCACGGCGAGCACGCGGAGCCGCACCCGCACGAGTCGCCCAAGACCATGACGATCCCCATGATCGTGCTGGCCTTCGGGTCCGTCGCGGCGGGCTTCCTGTTCAACCTGAACAGCAGCTTCCTGCACTGGCTCGAGCCGATCACCGGCCACGAGGAGGGCGACTCGCCGGTCAGCGCCCTCACGGTCACGCTGGCCACCATGGTCGTCCTGGTGATCGGCGTGGGCATCGCATACGCCCAGTACGGCCGCCGCCCGGTCCCGGTCGTCGCCCCGCGCGGCTCGCTGCTCACCCGGGCCGCCCGCCGCGACCTGCTGCAGGACGACTTCAACCACGTCGTCCTGGTCCGCGGCGGCGAACACCTCACGCGCTCCCTGGTGTACGTCGACCACACCCTGGTCGACGGCGTCGTCAACGGCACGGCGGCGTCCGTCGGGGGCCTGTCCGGACGGATGCGCAAGCTGCAGAACGGCTTCGCGCGGTCGTACGCGGTCTCGATGTTCGGCGGTGCGGCGGTCCTCATCGCCGCGACCCTGCTGATGAGGGCGGTCTGATACCGATGTCCTTTCCTCTGCTGACAGCGACGGCGGTGCTCCCGGCGATCGGGGCGATCGCCACGGCCGCCGTGCCGGCCGCGCAGCGCACCGCAGCCAAATGGCTCGCGCTGATCGTCTCGCTCGCCACCCTCGCCCTCGCGATCACCGTCCTGGTCCGCTTCGACCCGGACGGCGGGCGTTACCAACTGACCGAATCCCACGCCTGGATCGCGGACTTCGGGGTCCGGTACGAACTGGGCGTGGACGGCATCGCGGTGGCGCTGATCGCGCTGACCGCCCTGCTGATCCCGTTCATCATCCTCGCGGGCTGGCACGACGCCGACCCGCTGGAGACCGGAAGCAGGCGGTGGCGGCCGACGCAGGGCTTCTTCGCCCTGATCCTCGGCGTCGAGGCGATGGTGATCATCTCCTTCGAGGCCACCGACGTCTTCCTCTTCTACATCTTCTTCGAAGCCATGCTGATCCCGATGTACTTCCTCATCGGCGGCTTCGGGGACCGTGCCCACGAGCACGGCGAGGAGGCGGCGTCGACGCAGCGGTCGTACGCGGCCGTGAAGTTCCTCCTCTACAACCTGGTCGGCGGCCTCATCATGCTGGCCGCGGTGATCGGCCTGTACGTGGTCGCCGGGAACTTCAGCCTCCAGGAGATCGCCGAGGCCCGCGCCAACGGCTCGCTGCACATGGCGACGAACACCGAACGCTGGCTGTTCCTCGGCTTCTTCTTCGCCTTCGCGGTGAAGGCGCCGCTGTGGCCGCTGCACACCTGGCTGCCCAACGCCATGCAGGAGTCCACCGCTCCGGTCGCCGTCCTCATCACGGCGGTCGTCGACAAGGTGGGCACCTTCGCGATGCTCCGCTTCTGCCTCCAGCTCTTCCCGGAGGCGTCGAAGTGGGCGACGCCCGTGATCCTCGTACTCGCCCTGATCAGCATCGTCTACGGGGCGCTGCTGGCCGTCGGCCAGCGGGACATCAAGCGGCTGGTGGCGTACGCGTCGATCTCGCACTTCGGCTTCATCATCATGGGCATCTTCGCGATGACCAGCCAGGGCCAGTCCGGCGCGACGCTCTACATGGTCAACCACGGTATTTCCACCGCCGCGTTGATGCTGGTGGCGGGCTTCCTGATCTCCCGGCGCGGCTCGCGGCTCATCGCCGACTACGGCGGTGTGCAGAAGGTCGCCCCGGTGCTCGCCGGCACCTTCCTGGTCGGCAGCCTGGCGACCCTGTCGCTCCCCGGTCTCGCGCCGTTCGTGAGTGAGTTCCTGGTCCTGGTCGGCACGTTCACGCGCTATCCGGCGATCGGGATCATCGCGACCTTCGGCATCGTGCTCGCCGCGCTCTACACCCTCGTCCTCTACCAGCGGACGATGACGGGCCCGGTGAAGCAGGAGGTCTCCGCGATGCCGGACCTCAGGGCCCGTGAACTCGTGGTCGTCGCCCCGCTGATCGTGCTGCTGATCTTCCTGGGCGTCTACCCGAAGCCGGTCACCGACATCGTCAACCCGGCGGTGAAGTCGACCCTGTCCGACGTACACAAGAAGGACCCCAAGCCCTCGGTGGAGGCGGCCAAGTGAGCGCAACAGCCGTCCACAGCCTGTGGACAACGGCGGCAACCGCGGCCGATCCGATCTCGAAGATCCCCGCGCCGAAGATCGAATACGGGCAACTGTCGCCCACCTTGATCGTCGTGGGCGCGGCGGTCGTCGGGGTGCTGATCGAGGCGTTCGTGCCGCGCAAGTCCCGTTACTACGCCCAGGTGTTCGTGTCCGCGGTCGCGCTCTGCGCCGCCTTCGCGGCGGTCGTGGCGCTCGCGGCCGACGGGTACGGCACCACCAAGGCGCACATCGCGGCGATGGGCGCGATCGCGGTCGACGGACCGTCCCTGTTCCTGCAGGGCACGATCCTGCTGGCCGGCCTCGTCGGCCTGTTCACCTTCGCCGAGCGGCGCCTGGACCCGGTGGTGCACGGCAACCGGGTCGACTCGTTCGCCGCGCAGGCCGCGTCCGTGCCGGGCAGCGACAGCGAAAAGGCCGCGGTGAAGGCCGGGTTCACCACCACAGAGGTGTTCCCGCTGCTGCTCTTCGCGATCTCCGGCATGCTGGTCTTCCCGTCGGCCAACGATCTGCTGACGCTCTTCGTGGCCCTCGAGGTCTTCTCGCTGCCGCTCTACCTCCTGTGCGCCGTGGCCCGCCGCAAGCGGCTCATGTCGCAGGAGGCCGCGGTCAAGTACTTCCTGCTCGGCGCCTTCGCCTCCGCGTTCACGCTGTTCGGCATCGCGCTGCTCTACGGCTACGCGGGCTCGGTGTCGTACGCGACGATCGCGCAGGTCGTCGACGGCACGGTCACCAACGTCGACCCGGCGCTCGCCGACACCATGGGCAACGACGCGCTGCTGCTGGTCGGCGGCGCGATGATCGTCATGGGTCTGCTGTTCAAGGTCGGCGCCGTCCCGTTCCACATGTGGACGCCGGACGTCTACCAGGGCGCACCGACCCCGGTGACCGGGTTCATGGCGGCGGCGACGAAGGTGGCGGCGTTCGGCGCGCTGCTCCGCCTGCTGTACGTCGTCCTGCCGGGCCTGCGCTGGGACTGGCGGCCGGTCATGTGGGCCGTCGCGATCGTCACCATGCTCGGCGGTGCGATCGTCGCGATCACGCAGACCGACATCAAGCGGCTCCTGGCGTACTCGTCAATTGCGCACGCCGGATTCATCCTTGCGGGTGTCATTGCGACGTCGAAGGACGGCGTCTCGTCGGTCCTCTTCTACCTGGGCGCGTACTCCTTCGTGACCATCGGTGCCTTCGCCGTGGTGACGCTGGTGCGCGACGCGGGCGGCGAGGCGACGCACCTGTCCAAGTGGGCGGGGCTCGGCCGCCGTTCACCGCTGGTGGCAGCCGTGTTCGCGGTGTTCCTGCTGGCCTTCGCCGGCATTCCGCTGACCTCGGGCTTCGCTGGGAAGTTCGCCGTGTTCAAGGCGGCGGCGGAGGGCGGGGCGGCCCCGCTGGTCGTGGTCGGTGTGATCTCGTCCGCGATCGCGGCGTTCTTCTACATCCGCGTGATCGTGCTGATGTTCTTCAGCGAGCCGCGGCCCGAGGGCCCGACGGTCGCCGTGCCGTCGCCGCTGACGATGACGGCGATCGGGCTCGGTGTCGTGGTCACGCTGGTGCTCGGTGTGGCGCCGCAGTACTTCCTGGACCTGGCGAGCCAGGCGGGAGTGTTCGTGCGCTGACCTGCACGAACCTGCGTTGTGTGGGCGTGGGCCCCGGTTCTCGAACGGGAACCGGGGCCCTTTCCCATGAGGAATCTGGTACGGGGCTGTGGATAACTCCTGGGCTGTCAGTGCGGGCCCCTATCGTGGAGGCAGTGGTCGAGGGACGACGTACGGGGGACAGGACTATGGGTGGGATGGGCGGGATCAGCGAGATGCCAGGGGTGACCGAGAGCGAGGCGCTCGCCACGCTGCACCGGGTCTTCGGATACGAGGCCTTCCGCGGCGAGCAGGAAGCGGTCATCGAGCATGTGGTGGCCGGCGGCGACGCCGTGGTCCTCATGCCGACCGGCGGCGGCAAGTCGCTGTGCTACCAGATCCCGGCCCTGGTCAGACCAGGTACGGGCGTCGTGGTCTCGCCACTCATCGCGCTGATGCAGGACCAGGTGGACGCGCTGCGGGCGCTCGGCGTGCGCGCCGGGTTCATGAACTCCACGCAGGACTTCGACGAGCGCAGGGTGGTCGAGGCCGAGTTCCTGGCCGGCGAGCTGGACCTGCTGTACCTGGCGCCGGAGCGGCTGCGGCTCGACTCCACGCTCGACCTTCTCTCCCGTGGCAAGATCTCGGTCTTCGCGATCGACGAGGCGCACTGCGTGTCCCAGTGGGGCCACGACTTCCGCCCCGACTACCTCTCCCTCTCCCTGCTCGGCGAGCGCTGGCCCGACGTCCCGCGGATCGCGCTCACCGCGACGGCCACGCGTGCGACGCACCAGGAGATCACCCAGCGGCTGCACATGCCGACGGCCCGGCACTTCGTGGCGAGCTTCGACCGGCCGAACATCCAGTACCGGATCGTGCCCAAGGCCGACCCCAAGAAGCAGCTGCTGAGCTTCCTGCGCGAGGAGCACGCGGGCGACGCGGGCATCGTGTACTGCCTGTCCCGCAAGTCCGTGGAGGCGACGGCGGAGTTCCTTTCGCGCAACGGCATCGAGGCGGTGCCGTACCACGCGGGCCTGGACGCGGGCACACGCGCGGCGCACCAGTCCCGCTTCCTGCGCGAGGAGGGCCTGATCGTGGTCGCGACCATCGCCTTCGGCATGGGCATCGACAAGCCGGACGTCCGCTTCGTCGCCCACCTCGACCTGCCCAAGTCGGTCGAGGGCTACTACCAGGAGACGGGCCGCGCGGGCCGCGACGGGCAGCAGTCGACTGCCTGGATGGCATATGGCCTCAACGACGTCATACAGCAGCGCAAGCTGATCCAGTCGGGCGAGGGCGACGAGGCCTTCCGGCGCCGGGCCGCCGCCCACCTGGACTCGATGCTGGCGCTGTGCGAGACCGCCCAGTGCCGCAGAGGTCAGCTGCTCGCCTACTTCGGCCAGGACCCCGATCCCGCGGGCTGCGGCAACTGCGACACCTGCCTGACCCCGCCCGAGACCATGGACGGCACGATCGCGGCCCAGAAGGTGCTGTCGACGGTGGTGCGGCTGCAGCGGGAGCGGGGGCAGAAGTTCGGCGCGGTGCAGATCGTCGACATCCTGCTGGGGAAGCGCACCGGCAAGGTCATCCAGTTCGACCACGACCAGCTCTCCGTGTTCGGCATCGGCGAGGAGCTCACCGAGGGCGAATGGCGCGGTGTCGTACGGCAGTTGCTGGCGCAGGGGCTGCTCGCGGTCGAGGGTGAGTACGGCACGCTGGTGCTGACCGAGGCCAGCGGCTCGGTGCTGCGGCGCGAGCGGGAGGTGCCGCTGCGCAAGGAGCCGAAGAAGCCGGTGACCTCGCGGTCCGCTTCGTCCTCGGGCAAGGGTGAGCGCAAGGCGAAGGCCGCGGCGGCCGAGCTGCCCGAGGAACTGCAGCCGGCGTTCGAGGCGCTGCGGGCCTGGCGCGGGGAGCAGGCCCGGGAGCAGGGCGTCCCCGCGTACGTGATCTTCCACGACGCCACGCTTCGGGAGATCGTGACGTTGTGGCCCACGTCGGTGGCGCAGCTCGGGACGGTCGGCGGGGTGGGCGAGAAGAAGCTGGTGACGTACGGGGAAGGTGTGTTGGCGGTGCTGGCCTCGCTGGGCGAGGGGCCCGGCTCGGCACCTGCAGCCGGCTCGGTTTCGGCACCTGTCTCGGCTCCGACGGTGGGCGACGACCCCGGCGCCGACGACTGGCCCGAGATGGACGCGGAGCCGGAGCCGGAGGACTGGATATAGGGGAGCCGGTTGCCCGGGTCGGGCATCGGTGACCCGGGGTGGCGGGCGGTCGGGCGAGTGCAGACGGACGGTGAGGCGGTCGCGTCACCACGGCGCGACCGCCGCGATCGGCCACTGCGGGCCGGATGCCGGGGAGGCAGCCGCTACAGCGCGCGTGCCGCGTACGCCCTGACGTCCGCGTCCGAGTCCGTCGTGGCCGTGGCAAGGGCTGCGCGGGCGTCCTCGGTGTGGCTGTGCCGGGTCAGGGCGAGCACGGCGGCCTTGCGTACGTCGGCGTTCTGGTCTGCCAGGGCCTTGGTGAGGGCGGGGACTGCCACGTCCGGCTCGGCGGCGGACAGCGCGGTTGCCGCGCCCGACCTGACCTGCCAGGCCGAGGCGGACAGCGCGGCCACGGCACGTGCGGCGAGCGGTGCCGGGCAGCCGCTGGTGCCGAGCGCACCGTAGGCGGCGCCCTGCACCAGGGCGTCGGGGTCACCGGTGAGGTAGGCCAGCGCGGCGAGCGCCGCGTCGAGGTCGCCGGACGGGTCTGCGGCACCTTCCGCAGTCCCAACCCGGCCCGCCCACACGGTCGCCAAGGCCTTGGCGATGGTGACGCGGACCTCGCGGGACGGGTCGGTGGTGGCGGCCCGGGCCAGTTCCGCGGCGGCGTCCACCGAGACGAGTGCGCGGACGGCCTCGATGCGGACGGGGATGTCCGAGTCCGTCAGGGCCCTGGTGAACAGCGCTGCGTCACCCAGGCGCAGGGCACGCAGCACGTCGAGCGAGGCGGCGCGGACGACGGGGTCGGGCTCGGTCAGTGCGGCGGCGAGGCCGTCGCGGAGGGCGGGTTCCGCGCGCAGCGTCTCGACGAGCTCGCGCAGGGACGCGGCGGCCGCGGCCCGGACCTCGGCGGCGCTGTCGCGGAGGGCCTCGGCGAGGGCGGGACCCGTTCCCGGCGGCACCGTCTCGGTGAGGACGGCGACGGCCTCACGGCGGACGGCGGGTGCCGGATCGGTCAAGTAGGGCCGAAGGGCGTCGAGTTCGGGCTCCTCCTCGGCGAGGGCGACGAGCTCCAGGAGGCGGGCCGAAGCCTGTCCGGGATCGGGGAGCGGGGACTCGGCGCCCGCGGCCCCGGCTCCGGCTCCGGCAGCGACCGGCGTCGCGCCTTGCGCCCCGGACGCCACCGGCGCCACGTCGCGCGAGCCGGCTGTGGCCACGTCCTCGGCATGGACCTCGCCGAGGTGACGGGAAGGGCCGCCGACGGGGGTGAACTCGTCGACGGGAACCAGATACGGAGCCACGGGTCGAGCCGTGAACTCCATCGCACCGGAGGGGGACTTGTGCAGGTCGAGGTGGTGGAACCAGGAGGCGTCGTCGCGCTCGGGGTGGTCGAGCCGGTCGTGGTAGAGGCCCCAGCGGGACTCCGTGCGGGCGAGCGAGGCGCGCGCGGCCATCTCCGCGCAGTCGCGGATGAAGGTGACCTCGGCGCAGCGCATCAGCTCGTGCGGGGTCCGGGCACCCATCTCCGCGATGTCGGCGTGCATCCGTTCGAAGGACTCGAGGGCCAGGGACAGCCGGGCACCGGACTTCGGCGGGGCCACGTAGTCGTTCACGAAGCGGCGCAGTTTGTACTCGACCTGGGTCTGCGGCGGGCCGTCCGGGTTGTGCAGCGGGCGGTAGATCAGTGCGTGCGCCTCGCGGAGCTGGTCGGCGGGCAACTCCCCTTCGTACGGCGCGTACTGGGACGCGTCCGCGCCCGCCAGGTCGCCGAAGACGAACGCGCCGATCATGTAGTTGTGCGGCACGCAGGCCAGGTCGCCGGCGGCGTACAGCCGGGGGACGGTCGTACGGGCGTGGTCGTCGACCCGTACGCCCGAGGCCGAATGGCCGCCGCACAGGCCGATTTCGGAGATGTGCATCTCGATGTCGTGGGTGCGGTAGTCGTGGCCGCGGCCGGAGTGGAAAGTCCCGCGCGTGGGCCGCTCCGTCGAGTGCAGGATCGACTCCAGGGCGGAGATCGACTCCTCCGGGAGGTGGCTGAGCTTCAGGTACACCGGCCCGCGGTCACTGGCGACCTCCGCCGCGAACTCGGCCATCATCTGCCCCGACCAGTAGTCGGAGTCGACGAAGCGTTCGCCGTGCCGGTTGACCTGGTAGCCCCCGAAGGGGTTGGCGACATAGGCGCAGGCGGGGCCGTTGTAGTCCTTGATCAGCGGGTTGATCTGGAAGCACTCGATGCCGGTGAGCTCGGCTCCCGCGTGGTACGCCATCGCGTAACCGTCGCCCGCGTTCGTCGGGTTCTCGTACGTGCCGTACAAGTAGCCGGAAGCCGGGAGTCCCAGGCGGCCGCAGGCGCCGGTCGCGAGGATCACCGCGCCCGCGCGCACCACCACGAACGCGCCGGTGCGCGTGTTGAAGCCGACCGCCCCCACGGCCCGCCCGTCGTCCGGAGACGTCAGCACACGTACCGGCATCACCCGGTTCTCGATGCGGATCTTCTCCCGCATCTCGCGTCGCCGCAGCTGCCGGTAGAGGACCTTCTTGACGTCCTTGCCCTCCGGCATCGGCAGCACGTAGGAGCCGGAGCGGTGGACCTGGCGGACCGCGTAGTCGCCGTGCTCGTCCTTCTCGAACTTCACGCCGTACGACTCGAGGCGCTGCACCATGCCGAAGCCGCGGGTGGCGGTCTGGCGGACGGTGGACTGGTCGACGATGCCGTCGTTGGCGCGGGTGATCTCGGCGACGTAGTCGTCGGGTTCGGCGCGGCCGGGGATGACCGCGTTGTTGACGCCGTCCATGCCCATGGCGAGCGCGCCGGAATGGCGGACGTGCGCCTTCTCCAGGAGGAGGACGTCGGCGCCGTGCTCGGCGGCGGTCAGGGCGGCCATGGTGCCGGCGGTACCACCGCCGACGACCAGGACGTCGCAGCTGATCTCCTCCGCGTCGGTGAGCGCGGGGATCTCCAGGGGCGTGTTCACGGGGGTGGTCACCGGGGGGCCTTTCAGGAACCGAGCGAGGTGAGGACGTCGCGCCGCAACGCCACGCGCGCGGGATCGTCGTGCGCCGTACGGTCGCGCGGGCGCGGCACGTCGCGTACGGCGGTCAGCCGGCCGTTGCCGAGGAGGGCGACGCGGTCGCCGAGCAAGAGGGCCTCGTCGACGTCATGGGTGACGAAGACGACGGTCGCGCCCGTGCCCTGCAACACCTCGACCAGCAGGTCCTGCATGCCGGCGCGGGTCTGGGCGTCGAGGGCGCCGAAGGGTTCGTCCATGAGGACGGCGCGGGGCGCCCCCGCCAACGCGCGGGCCAGCTGGGCCCGCCCGCGCTGTCCGCCGGAGACGCGGTGCGGCAACTGCCGTGCGTGGTCGGCGAGTCCGACCCGCGCGAGCCAGGACTCGGCCTGCTGCCTGCGCTCGGCGCGCGGCAACCGCTTGATGGCGAGGGGCAGTTCGACGTTCGCGCGGAGGGTGCGCCAGGGCAGCAGGGCGTCCTCCTGGAAGACCAGGGCACGGTCGGCGGCGGGGCCCGTCAGCGGGCTCCCGTCCTGGCTGATCTCCCCGGCCAGCGGGGACAACAGTCCGGCCAGCGTCCGCAGCAGCGTCGACTTGCCGCAGCCGGACGGGCCGACCACGGTGAGGATCTCGCCGGGCGCCACATCCAGGTCGACGCCGGCCAGGACCGGGGCGTCCGGGCGGCCGAGGCCGGCGCCGCGGAGGGTGAGCCGTGTACCGCGTACGACTGTCGGCGTCTTCGTCCCGGCGAGCGGTTTGGTGGTCACTTCGGTGTCAGACGAGGTGCTCATCGCGTGCCTCCTCGGTCGACGGGGCGGTCTCGGTCTTCGTGGGTACGGAGGTGACGGCCACCCGGGCCGGGCGGGGCCGCCCGGCGGGGAGGTACGACGTACGCGGCAGCCAGCGTGTGAGGCGGCGGCCCAGGAGCTCCACGGCCGTGGAGGTGATCCAGCCGAGCAGGCCGATCGTGACCATGCCGACGAAGACGCCCGCGTAGTTGACGACGGTGTAGTCCTGCCAGGTGCGGTAGCCGACGCCGTACTGGCCGGAGATCATCTCGGCGGAGATCACACAGATCCACGAGACGCCGATGCCGACCGAGAGGCCGCCGAAGATGCCCGGCAGCGCGCCCGGCAGGACGACCGAGCCGAGGATCCGCCACCGGCCGCCGCCCATCGTCAGCACCGCCTCCTCCCACACCGGAGTCAGTGCGCGGACCGCGTGCCGGGTGGAGACCAGCACGGGGAAGAAGGCGGCCGTGCAGGTGATGAAGACGATGCCCTGTTCGTTGGAGGGGAAGAGGAGGATCGCGACGGGGACGAGGGCGATCGCCGGGATCGGGCGGATCACCTCGAGGACGGGGCCGAGCAGGTCCTCGGCGAGGCGGGAGCGCGCCACGAGCACGCCCGTCGCCACGCCGAGCACGGCGGCGAGGAGGAAGCCGGTGAGTATGCGGGTGAGGCTGTCGGTGAGGTCCGTCCAGTAGTCGGGGCCGGACAGCCGGTCGGCGAAGGCGCGGGCCACGTCGGTGACCGTCGGGAACTGCGAGAAGCGCAGCCACAGGTCGACCTTCAGCCCGGCCAGCAGCTGCCAGGCGCCGAGGGCCGCCGCCAGCGAGGCGACCCGCAGGGCGAGCCGGCCCACGCCCCGCGGGTAGCGGAGCGCGAACCTGCCCTTCCGGTGCGGTTGCCGGGTCACGACGCCTGTCCCAGCGCGTCGGCGTACGTGATGATGCGGGCGCCTCCGTGCCCGGCGACGTATGTCTTCGCGGTCGCCGGTGCGACGAAGGGGAGGAGCCGGCCGCCGTCGGCCACCCAGACCGCCTTGTCGGCGAACCACAGGGTGCCGGTGGTGGCGTCGGGGACGTAGGCCGCGCGGATCCCGTCCTTGTGCTTGCCCACGTAACTCAGCAGCTCGGCGGGCGACTTGAAGGAGGTCGTCTTATCGGCGCCCTTCGGCCACACCTCGCTCGCGGCCGCCGGGGGCGTCGCCGAGAGGCGCTCGGTGTAGCGCGCGCCGAGGGCCTTCTTGACGTACTGGTCGTCGACGAAGGAGTCCACGTCGATGTCGCCGGTCAGCTTGGCCGACTTCAGGACCGAGACGTCCTTCTTCAGCGCGGAGACGAGCTGCGGCTTGACCGCAGGGTCGAAGGTGGAGATGCCGTAGGCGCCGTTGTAGAGGTAGACGACCTCGGCGGGCAGTCCGGTGGCCTCGGCGACCTTCTCGGCGGCGGTGACGGGGTGGTCGTTGAGATAGTCCGTGGCCTCGGCCTGGGCTTTCAAGAACGCCTCCAGGACGGCCGGCCGCTGCTGGGCGAAGTCCTCGCGGGCCGTGACGCCGTGGAAGGTGGGGAGCTTCAGCTGGGCACCGTCGTACAGGGCCTTCGCCTTGCCCTGGAAGGTGAGCAGGCCGGGCCAGGCGACGAACTGCGACAGGGCGTCCGCGCTGCCCGCCGACAGCGCCGAAGCACCCACCGCGGGCTGCTGGTTGAGCTTCTCGATGCCCTTGTCCGGGTCGATGCCGGCGCGCTGCAGGGCCCGTACGAGCGTGCCGTCGGCGGCGGAGCCGACGCTCGTGGAGACCTTCTTGCCCTTCAGATCCGTGAGGGACGCCAGCTTCGAGTTCGGGGAGGTGACGATGGTGTTGAGACCACCGCGGAGGTTGTAGCCGGTGACCGAGACCAGGTGCGTCGGTTTGCCGAGCTGCTTGCCGCGGGCCGCGTTGATGAGCAGCGGGAAGTCGCCCATCGAACCGATGTCGATCTTCCCGGCGGTCATCTGGGCGGTGATGGGGGCGCCGGTGGCGTAGTCCTGCCAGTCGACCTTGTAGTGCTTGCCGTCGCCGAGTGAGTTCAGCTCCTTCTCGAAGTAGCCGAGGGAGCGCAGGAGGGTGCCGGCGGTGACCGTGTTGATGGTCTTGGACTGGTAGCCGACGGTGATGGTGACGGTGGAGCCGTCGCCCGCCTCGGCGCTGCCGCCGCAGGCGGTCAGAGGGAGCAGAAGGAGGGCGGCGGATGCGGCAAGTGCCGTGCGTTTCATGGGAGTTCGGGACCTTTCACCGGAGCAGGTAGGGCATGTTGACCGTGACGGCTCCGGTGGGACAGCGGGCCGCGCACGGGCCGCAGTACCAGCACTCGTCGACGTGCATGTACGCCTTGCCGCTGCTCTCGTCGATGGCGAGGGAGTCCAGCGGGCACATGTCCACACAGAGCGTGCAGCCGTCGATGCACTTCGACTCGTCGATGGTCACGGGCACGTCGGCCCGCTGGGGCGCCAAGGGCATGGCTGTCTCCAGGAAGGTCCAGCTCGGAAGGCAGGGGTTCGGGTCAGAGGGAGCGGTGCAGCAGGCCGCTCATCGTGATGCGGTCGCCGCGGAAGCGGATGAACTCCAGGTCGACCGGGCGGCCGTCCGCGAGGTGCGTGAGCCGTTCCAGCATGAGGACGGCCGCGCCGCGCGGGGCTTCGAGTACGGCGGCGGAGTGGGTGTCCGCGTTCACCGCCTCCAGGGTGATCTCGGCGTGCCCGAGACGCCGGCCGGTGATCGTCTCCAGGAGGCGGAAGACGTCGGTGTTCTCCAGGTCGGCACCGAGCAGGGCGGTGCCGATGTCGAGCGGGATGTAGGTGAGGTCGAGGGAGAGCGGGAGGCCGTTCAGTCGGCGCAGACGTTCGATGTAGAGGACGTCGGTGCCGGGCTGGACGCGGAGGCGTTCGGCCACCGGGGCGGGTGCGGGGGCGGGGCCCATCGTGCGGACCTCGTTGGTGACCGTGCCGTGCTCGTGGAGGGTTTCCGCGAGCCCCATCAGACGGTCGAGCCCGTGCGGGTACTTCTGGGCGACCACCACGGTGCCGACACCGGGCAGCCGGTCCACCAGCCCCTCGGCCCTCAGCAGGTCCAGGGCCTGGCGGACGGTGTTGCGGGTGGCGCGGTAGTCCGTGGCGAGGACCGTCTCGTGGGGGAGGGTGCCGGCCGGGAAGCCGCCCGCCAGGAGCTGGTGGCGGAGCAGGTCGGCGAGCTGCCTGGCCTGGTCGGCGCGCAGCCGACGCCGCGCACGGTGGGCGGCGACGGTGGTCGCGCCCTGGCCGGCGTGGTCTCGGATGCGGTCGCTGGGTGGCATGTTTTGAACCATAGCGATCCGGTGGGGAAAGTCGTGTTGCCGGATTGTTGCGCCACCTGCCGAGGCGTCAGACAGGGCCTTGACCTGGGGAAACAGCGGTCACTGGGGAAGATCTGCCACAAGTGGCGGTGGTCACGCCAACGCCGTCAGCCCGGGGCCGAAAGCGATCAGCAGCGGCAGCAGCGGCACCAGTGCCGCCGCCGTCGTGGTCAGCGCCCGGTGCCGTCGCCCGAGCCGCGGTGGCGGCTGCAGCAGACGGTCGACCCGCTCACCGAGCAGCCGATGGCTGGAGGCGCAGGACAGCACCCCCCGGTGCTGGTTCAGCTCGATCAGCGCCAGCGCGGTGGTGAGATGCCCGCACCGTCGTGACGCCGTGTCGTCCGCGGCCAGCTCCACCAGCCGGTGCGTCTGCTCGCAGAAGTGGGCGAACAGCGGCACCCGGGGAAAACCCGTGGCCAGCGCCGTCGACAGATGCAGCAGCCAGTCGTGGTGGGCCCGGGCGTGATCCTGCTCGTGCGTGAGTACGGCGTCCAGCTGCGGGTCGGTGAGCCGGTGCAGCGCACCCGTCGTGACGACCAGCTGCGGAGGGTGGCCCGGCATCCACCAGGCGTCGGGATATTCGTCCTCCAGCACCAGCAGCGGCCCGCGCGCAGCCGCCTCGAGCCCGGCGGGCAGCTCGGGCGCCCGCTCGCGCAGATGCGCCCGGGTCACCCCGCGCCGTCGCCGCACCTCGACCAGCTCGCGGGCGAGCATGGCGGTCGTCCAGGCGGCACCGCAGGCAAGCAGCAGCGTGAGGGCGGCCGCCCAGGCAGGCGCGGCGGACAGGTCGTACGCCGCGGTCACGGCCGGGGGCGCCGGCGCGAAGACATGGTCGCGGACGGTGTGGAAGACGGCGGCCGCGCCCAGCACGAGCGCCGTCAGACAGCACAGCAGGACGGTGGCGACCAGGCACTGCCACACCCACAGCGCGACCACGGGCTCCCGCTCGGGCCACGCCGAGCGCACCAGCGCACGCGGAACCGGCACGGCAGCCGTCAGCGCGACGACGCTCAGCAGGAGCAGACAGAAGGTCATGCCACGGTCTCCGGATCCTGGTCGGAGGAAGGGGCGGGGCGGGTGGGCGGTGCGGCGGCTCGGCGCGCGGGGTGCCCGCCGCCAGTATGACGGCGAAGAGCGCAGGAGTCAGGCGGCGAAGACCAGCCTCCCCCACTCTCGACTTCGCTCGAGCGGGGGGACCCTCATCGCCCCGTACGCCCGCCCACTACGCCCCGTACGGCCGCCCGCCGCATCCGGTATGTGCGTCGGCCACACCTCGTACGACATCCCGTCCGGCACCTCGCCCGCACGCCACAGCACCCGTCCCCCAACTCCCACTCACTCCACGGCTTTTGCCGCGATCCGCCCGCTCACCTCGCCCAGCCCCACCCGGACCCCGTCCGGCCCGGGCGCCCACGCCGACAGCGTCACCACGTCCCCGTCCTCCAGGAACGTCCGCTTGCCCTCCGGAAGTTCCAGCGGATCCCGCCCGTTCCAGGTCAGCTCCAGCAGCGACCCGCGCTGCGCCGCCTCGGGCCCGCTCACCGTGCCCGACCCGAACAGGTCACCGGTGCGCAGCGAGGCGCCGTTCACCGTCATGTGCGCGAGCTGCTGCGCGGCCGTCCAGTACATGGTGGAGAAGGGCGGCTCGGAGACGACATGACCATTGATCGCGACGGAGATCCGCAGGTCGTAGCCGCCGGGCTCCACCCCGGGAGCCGAGTCGTCCAGATACGGCAGCAATGCGTGCGTGCGCTTTGGCGGCGCCACGCGCGCGTCCTGAAGCGCCTCCAGCGGCGTGATCCATGCCGACACCGACGTGGCGAAGGACTTCCCCAGGAACGGTCCGAGGGGGACGTACTCCCAGGCCTGGATGTCGCGCGCCGACCAGTCGTTGAGCAGGCACAGCCCGAAGACGTGCTCCCCGAAGTCGCCGAGCGCCACCGGCTCGCCCATCGCGGTGGGCACGCCCACCACGAAGCCGACCTCGGCCTCGATGTCCAGGCGGACCGACGGCCCGAAGACGGGCGCCGCGTCCGTGGGGGCCTTGCGCTGCCCGGACGGCCGTACGACATCCGTCCCCGAGACCACCACCGTGCCCGAGCGGCCGTGGTAACCGATCGGGAGGTGCTTCCAGTTCGGCGTCAGCGAGTCGGCGGCGTCCGGGCGGAAGATCTGGCCGACGTTCCGCGCGTGGTTCTCGGAGGCGTAGAAGTCGACGTAGTCCGCGACCTCGAACGGCAGATGGAGCGTGACGGACGACAGCGGGTGGAGGAAGGCGGCGATCGCCTCCTGGTGCGCCGGCACCGTCACCCACGCCGTCAGCGCGCGCCGCACGTCCGACCAGGCGGTCCGGCCCGCGGCCAGCAGCGGGTTCAGGGAGGGCTGCGCGAGCAGGGCGGCGTACGGCGAACCGAGTGCGAGGGACGCAGCGCCCGCGTCCAGGACGTGGTCGCCGAGCCGGACACCTACGGTCCGTTGCGCTGAATCAGCGAGCGAGAAAACGCCGTACGGAAGGTTGTGCGGGCCGAAGGGGTCGCCCTCGGGGACGTCGAAGGGGGGCATGGGGTGCTGCCTCACTCTCACCATGTGTCGCGAACCAGGTGTGTGCCGCATGAGGACATGTGGCCGGGCCACACGTTACGTGTGAGTTGCCTGCCTGGGCAGTGTCTAAAGAGTTTGCAATGTCCGAATTGGCCTTGTCGGAGGCCCCAATTCCGGCTTAGCGTCCTTTGGGGGACACGGACGGGGTGGGTCCGGTCCGTAGGGGGACGCGTGGGGGGACCCGTGGCCATGAGCACGAGCATTGTGCCTTTCGAGGCCGACCGTGACGTGCCGGGCCTGATCGTCAAGTTCGGCGATTACCCGTTGCATCACGGCGGTGTCGGTGCGATCCGCAGTCTTGGCCGTCTCGGCGTGCCCATGTATGCGATCACGGAGGACCGTTACACGCCCGCCGCCTCTTCCCGCTATCTCAAGAAGGCCTTCGTCTGGCCGACCACCGGCACGGAGGACCCCGACCACCTGGTGGAGGGCCTGCTGCGCATCGGGCGCCGCATCGGCCGCCCCACCGTCCTCGTCCCGACCGACGAGGAGGCCGCCGTCCTGATCGCAGAGCACCAGGACGAACTCGCCGACCGCTTCCTCTTCCCGCGCGTCGACCCCGCCCTGCCGCGCCGTCTCGCGAGCAAACAGGGCCTGCACGAACTGTGCGTGGAACACGGCATCCCGAGCCCGACGGCCGCTTTCCCGCAGTCGTACGACGACATCGTGACCTTCGCCGAGAAGGCCCGCTTCCCGGTGGTGGCCAAGAACCGGGAGGCATTCGTACGGCGCAAACAGCCGGCGGTGAACGGCACGACGCGGATCGGCACGCGCGGGGGCCTGCTCACCCTCGCCCGCGACTGGGGCGAGCACCCCGGGGTGATCCTGCAGGAGTACCTGCCGAGGGAGGAGGCCGAGGACTGGATCGTGCACGCCTACTTCGACCAGGACTCCACCCCGCTCGCCATGTTCACCGGCGTGAAGGTGCGCTCCTGGCCGCCGCACGCCGGAATGACGGCGAACGCGTACGTCGTCGACAACCCGGAACTCGCGGACATCGCCGCGCGTTTCATCAAACAGATCGGCTTCTCCGGCATCATCGACCTCGACCTGCGCTTCGACCGGCGCGACGGACAGTACAAACTCCTCGACTTCAACCCGCGCATGGGCGCCCAGTTCCGGCTCTTCGAGAACGAGTCGGGGGTGGACGTCGTCCGCGCCATGCATCTGGATCTGACCGGACGCCCCGTTCCGGAGGGTGAACAGCGGGCCGGCCACCGGTACATCGTGGAGAACATCGACCTGCCCGCCCTGCTCGCCTACCGCCGCAGCGGCTATACGACGCCGCACGCACCGGCGCGCGCGAGCGGGACGGAGCTGGCCTGGCTCGCGGGTGACGACCCGCTGCCGTTCCTCACGATGCTCGCGCGCTTCGTGCGGCCGGGCGCGAAGCACCTGTATCAGCTGTGGCGGACCAACCGCCGCGGCAGCACCACCAGTTCGAGCAGCTAGCCAGCCAGCTCAGCTGTGAGAGCCGGACACGAAGTGACGAAGTGATTGTCCTGGGGAGGGACTTCGTGATTCAACCGGTTGCAGTCATCGGCGCCGGGCCCTTCGGCCTGTCGACCGCCGCCCATCTGCGAGCCCGCGGCATCCCGGTCCGCGTCTTCGGCGACCCCATGGTCAGCTGGCGCGACCACATGCCCGTCGGCATGCTCCTGAAGTCGACCCCGGTAGCCTCCAACCTGGACGCGCCGCAAAAGGGTCACAACCTGGTCGACTACTGCGACGCCGCCGGCATCCGGCGGCTGGTGACGGACGAGGACATCATCCCGATCGAGACCTTCATCGCCTACGGCGAGTGGTTCCAGCAGAAGCTGGTGCCCGAGCTGGAGCAGGTGCGAGTGGTGTCGGTGGACCGGCGCAAGAACGGCGGCTTTGAACTCAAGCTGGACTCCGGCGAGTTGTTCACCGCCCGGGCGGTCGTCGTGGCGACCGGCCTGTCCGGCCTCGCCCATCTGCCGGCCGAGCTGGCCTCGGCCGCGGCGGACGGGCCCACCCCCACCGGGCCCGTCTCCCACAGCTCCCAGCAGCACGACCTGACGCGCTACTCCGGCAAGGACCTGATCGTCGTCGGCGCCGGCCAGTCCGCGCTGGAGACGGCGGCGCTGGCGGCGGAGACCGGCGCGCAGGTGAGGGTGGTCTCCCGGGGCCGGGGCAGGGTCGCCTTCGGTGCGCCGCCCTGGAAGCAGCCGAAGCTGCGCCCCGAGTCGCCGTTCGGCCGCGCCTGGTCCCTGTGGGCCCTCAGCTACTACCCGCACCCCTACCGCTACCTTCCGGCCGAGGCCCGCCACTACCTGGTCCGCCGTGTCCTGGGCCCGCTCGGCGCGTGGTGGCTGCGCGACCGCTTCGAGGGCAAGGTGCAGGTCAGCGAGGTCGACCGGATCGTACGGACGGACGCGGCCGACGGCAGTCCGACGCTGACTGTCCGCACGCAGGCGGGCGGCACGCAGCAGCTGTCCGCGGACCACGTCATCGCGGCGACCGGATACCGGGTGGACATCGCGGCCATGGACTTCCTCGGCCACGAGCTGCGCACCCAACTGGTGGTCAGCCGGGGCACGCCCAAGCTGGGCGCGGGGTACGTGTCCTCGGTCCCCGGGCTGTATTTCACGGGCCTGCCGGCCGCGGCGTCGTACGGACCGGTGATGCGGTTCGTGTGCGGCACGGAGTTCGCGTCGCCGAGGCTGGCGAAACACCTGGCTGCGGCACACGGCTGAGGCCTACGCGCCCTGTGCGCGTTGCCAGTTGAGGAACCCCTCGATCAGCCCGGGCGGGTTGGCGGCCTCGGTGGCCTCGACCTCCCAGCCCGGGCAGTCCATGTCGAACACCACGACGGGCAGCGGGCGGCCGAACATCTCCTCGACACGGCCGCTCGCATGCAGATGCCGGGCGAGGTCGACACAGGCGTCGGCGAAGTGCAGATGAAGCAACTCGCGCTTGGCGTCGATCTCGTCGTCCTCACCGACCCCCACCTCCTCGCCGTCGTACCAGAGCCCGAGCCGCCTGACCTCGTCCTCGTACAGCGGGCCGCCCACCGGATCCTCGGGTACGTTCCCGAGCATCTCGAAGCCGTCGAGGAGCCAACAGGCGCAGTTCCAGCGGGCCTCGCCCGGGTCCTCCGGGTATTTCTCGCGCTCGTACTGGCTCTCCGTGTTGTAGCCGATGGCCACGTACGGCCGCCGGGCGTCGTAGTCGATCTGCCAGATGCGGAACGAGAGCGCGTATATCTCGGGCCGCAGTTCCTGCGGGAACCGCTCCAGGATGCCGACGGCGGCCTCGCGCAGATGCGCCTGGAACTTCTCCGCCCGATCCTTCACAACAACAGCCCCGTTCCGTAAGTGCAGTGAAAGCGACATCGCAAGCGTCGCAGCCGCCACTGACAAGGGACTTCGGAGGCAGCAGGCACCATGGCCAAAAGCCCCGTACTGGTACCGAAGAGCCCATGCCGGTGGCGGAAAGGCCGTTATGGGTACGGGAGTTGACGAAGTGGCGGGGGTGAACGGGGCGGTCGTCCGGTTGGCGATGAGTCGGCGCGGCGTCCTGTCCGTATTCTCTGATCATGGCCGCACCCACCGCATATGCACTCATCGCCACCGACCTGGACGGCACGCTGCTCCGAGGCGACGACACGCTCTCCGACCGGTCCCTCGCCGCGCTCGCGCGGGCGGCCGGCGCCGGCGTCCGGCACCTCGTCGTCACGGGCCGGCCGGCCCCGAGAGTGCGCCCGCTCCTGGACGAACTGGGCGGCAGGGGGCTCGCGGTGTGCGGACAGGGCGCGCAGGTGTACGACGCCGGCGCGGACCGTCTGCTCTGGTCCGTCACGCTGGACAGGGAGCTGGCCGAGACCGCCCTGGGCAAGATCGAGGCCGAGGTGGGCGAGGTGTACGCGGCGGTGGACCAGGACGGCGTGGACGGCCTCACGCTCATCGAACCGGGCTACCTGATGCCGCATCCCGCGCTGCCCGCGGTACGCGTCGAGCGGCGCGACGACCTTTGGTGCGAACCCATCAGCAAGGTGCTGCTGCGCCATCCCGACCTGACGGACGACGAGTTGGCGGCGACGGCTCGCTCGGTGGTCGGTTCGCTGGCCACCGTCACCATGTCGGGGCCGGGGACCGTCGAACTCCAGCCATGCGGCATCACGAAGGCGACGGGCCTCGCACTGGCCGCCGCATACCTGGGACTTGGCCCGGAAGGGACGATCGCCTTCGGCGACATGCCGAACGACATCCCCATGTTCGACTGGGCCGCCCACGGCGTCGCGATGGCCAACGCCCACCCCGAACTCAAGGCCGTGGCCGACGAGATCACCCTGTCGAACGAGGACGACGGCATCGCCGCCGTCCTCGAACGACTCTATTCGTGACCGCAGAGACCTAGTACGCCCCGAACACGTTGTCGATGGAGCCGTACCGCGCGGCCGCGTAGTTGCAGGCGGCGGTGATGTTCGCGACCGGGTCGAACGGGTCGAGCGACGTGCCGGGCACGTGGTAGGCCAGGAACGTCGGGTCGATGACCTGCAGCAGGCCCTTGGACGGGGTGCCCGCGGCGGCGTTGGAGTCCCAGTTGTTGATGGCGGCCGGGTTGCCGGACGACTCCCGGATGATGTTGCGGTAAATGCCGTCGTACGTACCGGGAATTCCCTTCTGCGCCATGATGTCCAGCGACTGGCGGATCCATCCGTCCAGGTTGTTCGCGTACGTCTTGGCGGAGGCCTGGGTGGCGTGCGCGACGGACGAGGACTTCTTGGCGGCCGTCGTGCTCGCCGTCTTCGTCGTCCTGACCGTCAGCTTCAGGCCCGAGTGGATCAGCCTGGGGTTGTCGCCGATGGCCTTGCGGTTGTCCTTGTAGATCTGCCGCCAGCCACCCGGAGTGTCGTATTTGTCCGCGATGCCGTAGAGCGTGTCGCCGTTGACCGTGGTGTACGTGACGGACCTGACCTGCGATGCGGCCGACGCGGCGGCGGGGGCCTGGGCCGGCGTCGCGGCGCTCGCGGCAGTCGCGCTCAGGAGCGGGATCGCGAGTGCGGCGGTGCCGGCTCCGGCGGCGACGACGCCTCGGGTGAGGGGGCTGGTTCTGGGGCGGCGGTGCTTGCCTCGGGGCATGGCGCTGTTCCTCTCCGGCGCCTACGAGGTGAGCTGTCGGGTTCGGGCGGGGAGTTGCCCGGCCGCGCCCTGACGGGCACGGCTTCACCCCTAGCCGTTCCGGGACGCATCGAGACGTCCGGACCGGCGACTTACCTGGGTCCCCCGCTCCTGCCGTGTACGAGTGGGTGCGGTGATGGAAGCTCGGACGGCGGCAGGATTCGGCGTCCGCCCGGCTGGGCCGGAAACGTATGCGAGAGCACATGCCCGAAACAAGTGCCGGATTGATGGATCGCACCCATTGACCTCGGCATGAGCCTTATGGGCCGCTTGATCCTTTGCGGCTGCCAAGGCTCAACTGGCTCATGGCGCAAGGGGGAACGCGAGCGGAGGGTGGTGGTGACGTCTGCGGTCGCGCGTGACTCAAGTCACTGACATCGCACCCGATTCACGAAGCGTGCAAAAACGGGCAATGCCCTCAACTCATAGTCAACCGGCCGTCCGTGGGATCCGCCGCTCCCATGTCCGGTGGAAGACGACCTCTCCACCGTCCGTGCAAATCACCTCATTCGAGGCGATGAAGTCCTTTCCGGTACAGCTGATCTTCGAGCGCGTACGGACCGTGGCGTCCCACGCGAGCTCCGGCCGGTGCAGGCGGACGAACCAGTCCGAGCGGGTGCGCGCCGACAGAGGGTCGGCCTCATGGATCGTGTACGTCTCCAGGGCGTCCTCGGTGAACTCCAGACCGTCCGGGTACACGCGCGTGCCGCCGTAGCGCGGGTCGACCTCCAGGCGCCACTCGCCCTTGGCGACGTCCCGCACCACGAGGCGCTCGGGGCGCGGTTCGTCCAGCGTGATCGGGGAGTTCACGCCCAGCGTCTGCGCCTGCTCCGGCTCCTCGAAGATGATCGCCTTCTCGTCCGACGCACGCGCGCGTACCGGAAGTTCCAGCGAACTGCCCTCCGGATGCAGCGTGAAGCCGGCCGCCGAGTCGGGCTGCGGCCAGATCCACGGCCAGTACGCGGAGGACACGGCAAGACGGATGCGATGGCCGGACGGGAAGACATGGCCGATGCCGTTCAGCTCGAACTCGACGTCCTCGGTGGCACCCGTCGTCCACGGCACGGCACGGTCGCGTCCCTGCCGCGCGGACAGGTTCAGCACGCCGCGCGTGACGAGGGTCGATGAACCATCCGGTGTCATGTCACATAGCCGTACGACAATCTGACCGCTCGCCACCTCGGAGGTCACCCGCAGCCGCACCCTCGGCCGCCCCAGCACCCATGTCTCCTCGCCCACCACGAAGTCGAAGCACACCGACCGCCCGTCCTCGTCGCGCTGGTCCGGCGGCAGATCGGCGTCGTTGCCGAAGGGGAAGAAACGGCCGGCGTCCACGCCTGTGTGCTGGGGTGAGCGGACCGGTGCAGCGGCAGTGGAATGTGACATAGCACTGCCCGGAAGCCCGTACGAGACCGCCGTGACATTGGGCGACGGCCACCCCGGCTCCCCGACCCACCGCCCCGGCAGCGTCCCGTACACCGTGGCCGGAGGGTGCGAGTCGCTGATGTAGGCACGCAGCAGGGGCTCGCGCATCGCCCCGGAGTCGATGCCCTTGAGCCAGTGGTCCCACCAGCGCAGGGTCTCCTGGAGGAAGCCGATCGCCGGGCCCGGCGGCAGGCCGCGGTCCGGGTACTGGTGCGACCAGGGGCCGATCAGGCCGCGTACGCGGTCGGCGGGCAGGTGCTCGACGAGGCGCAGCACCGTGTCGCGGTACGGGTCGTGCCAGCCGCCCACCGCGAGGACGGCGGCGTCGATCGCGCCGTAGTCCTCGCAGACGCTGCCGTGGCGCCAGTACTCGTCGCGCGTCTGGTGGGTCAGCCAGGTGTGCAGGAAGGGCTCGACGGCGCCCTCCAAGCGCTTGATCCACATCTCCCGCCAGACCGGGCCGACGTACAGCGGATCGGGCGGTCGCGACACGAAGGCGAGCATCGTCGCCGCCCACGCGTGCATGTCCACCGCCAGGACGGAACCTCCCATGTAGTGCACGTCGTTGTCATAGCGGTCGTCCGTGGAGCAGACGGTGACGACCGCCTTGAGCGGCTCGGGCGCGAGGGCCGCGATCTGGAGGGAGTTGAAGCCGCCCCAGGAGATGCCGAACATGCCCACCTTGCCGTCGCACCAGGGCTGCGCCGCAAGCCAGTTGACCACCTCGACGCCGTCGGCGAGCTCCGTCGCCGAGTACTCGTCCGTCGGCATGCCCTCGCTGTTGCCGTGCCCGCGGATGTCGACCCGGACGGAGGCGTAGCCGTGGCCCGCGTACCAGGGGTGGCGCTGGTGGTCGCGGGGCGCGGTCCAGTCGGAGAGGCGGTACGGCAGGTATTCGAGGAGGGCCGGCACGGGCTCGTCCGTCAGGGGGCGCCACACGCGCGCGTACAGCAATGTCCCGTCGGGGAGCGGGATCCAGAGGTCCTCGTGAGTGGTGTCGTAGGGGAAGGACGTACGAATGTGCATCAGCAGGACCCCGTTGGCTTCAGTGGACCGGGTGCATCGTGCGGCGCAGCCAGGGCGCGGCCGCCGTCACGGCCAGGCCCGCGGCCACCGCGATGGCGCCGTTGACGCCGAAGTAGGCGGGCTTGGAGACGTCGTCGTAGAGCTTCACCGTCTGGGCCTGGATGCCGTTGGCGAGGGCGAGGGACAGGAACCAGAGGGACATGGTCTGGCTGGCGAAGGCGGCCGGGGCGAGCTTCGTCGTGGCCGACATGCCGGAGGTCTCCAGGAGGACGTCACCGAGGCCGAGCAGAAGGTACGAGCCCACGATCCACCAGGCGGACATCAGGTGGTCGTCGGAGGAGTGCCCGGAAGTCGGCAGGACCATCAGCAGGAACGACAGGCCGCCCAGGACGACCCCGATGGCGATCTTGTTGGAGGCGTGCGGCTGGCGGTGCCCCATGCGCACCCAGAGTGCGGCGACCACGGGCGCGAGGGCGACCTCGAAGGCGCCCAGCGCGGAGGCGTACCAACTGGCCGGGAAGTCGAAGCCCAGGACGGCCGTCTCGGCGTTCGTCGAGGCCAGCAGCATCATCGTCGAGTACGCCTGGAACAGGATGAAGTTGAAGACCGTCGAGGCGAGGAAAAGGACGATGTACGGGCGCAGCCGGCCGCGCTCCTCGGGCGTCACGCGCGGGCTCGCGAACATCACCGCGAAGTGGACCACCGGGGCGATCACGGAGATCAGCGTCAGCAGGTCGACGAAGCGGCCCATGGTCAGCCGGCCGGCGGCGGCAAGGGCAGCGGCGACCACCGCCACGGCCACCAGACCCGCGAGAATCAGCCGGATCGCCCGGCGCATCGCGTCCGGCGCGAGGGCGAATTCCGCCGTGTGCCTGCGTCCGGCCAGGTGACGTCGGCCCGCGACGTACTGGATCAGCCCGAACGTCATGCCGATCGCGGCCGCCGAGAATCCCCAGTGCCAGCCCTTGTGGTCGCCGAGCCAGCCGGTGATCAGCGGGCCCGCGAAGGCGCCGATGTTGATCGCCATGTAGTAGAGCACGAAGCCGGCGTCCCGGCGGTCGTCGTCGGTGCGGTACAGCTTGCCGACCATGGTGGCCACGTTGGGCTTGAGCAGCCCGGTGCCGGCGCTGATCAGGCCCAGGCCCACCCAGGTCATCCCCTGCGTCGGCACCGCCATGGCGTAGTGCCCGCAGGCGATCAGGATGCCGCCCCACAGCACCGCGCGGTACGAGCCGAGGATGCGGTCGGCGAGCCAGCCGCCGGCCACGGAGACGAGGTAGACGAGGGTGCCGTAGGCCGCGGAGACGGAAGCCGCGGTTCCGGCCGACATGCCCATGCCGCCGTGGGCCGACGTGTCGGCGAAGTAGAGCACCAGGATGGCCTGCATGCCGAGGAACGAGAAGCGCTCCCAGACCTCCAGGCCGGAGAGGGCCAGCAGGCCCTTGGGCTGGCCGAAGAAGGCGTGATCGTCCTCGGGAGGCGGCCCGCTGCCGGACGCGACGTCTGTTTCTGTTCGGGACACGGGCCGCTGCTTCCCTCCGGGCCGACAGAAACGCCGGTAGACAAGTCGCTGGATATCCGTTCTTATCGGGCGATCAAAAACATACCGGTCGTGATCCGATACCGCCCGTGGTGGACGGGTGGGCGGCATCGGTGATCGAAAGGTGACCGGATACGCTGACTTGAGTGATGGCAGCGACCTATCGACAAACCGCGTAACCGCCAGTAGACACCAGCAGACAGGAGACCCCTCGTGACCGTCGTCGGGCCGTTCGGGCTGAGCGTGCGGGACCAGGCTCTGGAAGCCGATGTCCAGGCCGGATTGGCGGCCGTCGAGGAAGGTTTGCTCGAAGCCACCAAGAGCGAGGTGCCCTTCATCACGGAGGCCGCGCAGCACCTCGTGCGCGCGGGCGGCAAGCGGTTCCGTCCGCTGCTCGTGATGCTCGCCGCGCAGTTCGGCGACCCGTACGCGCCCGGAGTCGTACCGTCCGCGGTGGTGGTCGAGCTGACCCATCTGGCGACGCTGTACCACGACGACGTGATGGACGAGGCCGCCGTGCGGCGCGGGGTGGACAGCGCCAACACCCGCTGGGGCAACTCGGTCGCCGTCCTGACGGGTGACTTCCTGTTCGCCCGCGCCTCCCACATCCTGGCCGATCTCGGGCCGGAGGCGGTCCGCGTCCAGGCCGAGGCGTTCGAGCGGCTGGTCACCGGCCAGATCCTGGAGACGGCGGGGCCGCAGGACGGACGGGACCCGGTCGAGCACTATCTCGACGTGCTGAGCGGCAAGACGGGCTCGCTGGTGGCGGTGTCGTGCCGCTTCGGCGCGATGATGTCGGGCGCCGACGAGACGGTCGTGGACGTACTCACCCAGTACGGGGAGCGGCTGGGCGTCGCCTTCCAGCTTGCGGACGACGTGCTGGACATCGCCTCCGACTCGCGCGAGTCGGGCAAGACGCCGGGCACGGACCTCCGCGAGGGCATCCCCACCCTGCCGGTGCTGCGGCTGCGGGAGCGGGCGGCGCGTCTCGGGCTGGCCGAGGACGTCGCGCTGTGCGAGCTGCTGGACTCCGACCTGAGCGACGACGCGCGGCACGCCGAGGCGCTCGCCGGGCTGCGGGCGCATCCCGCGCTGGAGCAGGCGCGCCGGGACACCGTGCGCTATGCGGAGGACGCGCGGGCGGCGTTGGCGCCGCTGACGGACTGCGACGCGAAGGCCGCGCTCATGGAGATGTGCGACGCCGTGGTGCACCGGGCCGGCTGATCGCGTGTCCGCAGGGGGCAGTGCCCCCTGCATCCCCATCGGCCCGAAAGGGTCTTGTTCTGCACACGCCGGACGGGCTGGGATTGCCCGGGTCGGCGTCGAGTACTGCCCTGTATCGGGTCCTGACCTGCGCCGAGTCTGCTGTGATACACGTCACAAGGCTGGACTGAGTCCAACCTAAGATCCCTTCCGTACATATACCCAGAAGGCCGACGCAGGGGGTGTCGGCCGGTCTACGGGGAGAAAACAGAATCATGGGCAAGAACGCGACGTTCCCGAAGCGCCGTAAGAGCCTGATCGTCACCGCGGTCGCGGTGGCCGCCGCCGGCGGAGTCGCCGCCGCGGTGATTCCCGCCTTCGCAGCCGGAGGCAACCGCGCCGACCACGCGGGCCACTCCGGCATGAGTGAGCAGAGCATCGTCACCCAGAGCGGAACCGCCTCCGGCGGCACCGGGGGGACCCTCCTGGCCGCGAGTCTCCGGGGTGCCAACGAGGTGCCCGTGGCAGGCGGTCCGGCCGTCGGCGACAAGGACGGCGCCGCTCTGGAGTTCATCAAGGTCAAGGGTGACAAGGTGTCCGTCGCCGTGACCTGGCGCGGCACCGGCAAGCCGACCATGCTCCACATCCACCAGGGCGCCAAGGGCATCAACGGCGGCGTCAAGGTCGACTTCACCAAGCTGCTCGAGAAGAGCAAGCGGCACAGCGTCACCGGCACCGTCAAGGTCGAGGACAAGACACTGCTCGACGCGCTGAAGTCCGACCCCGGTTCCTTCTACGCCAACCTGCACACCGCCGAGTTCCCTGGCGGCGCCGTCCGCGGCCAGCTCCACAAGGTCACCGTCGCCGCCTTCGACTTCCGCGACGCCTTCGGCAACTTCCAGGCGTCCGTCGTCAAGGGCAAGCAGATCTACGAGTGCAAGCCGGTCGAGGGCGGCGGGTACGCCTTCGCCCAGCGCGACGTCAGCGCCGTGCTCGGCGGCGGCATCCAGCACTCCTTCGTCAAGCCCAACTCCGGTACGCCGCAGTGGGTCGCGCGCGACGGCAGCGCCGTCACCGGTGCCGTCCTCACCAAGACCCCGAACGGCGACGGCAACATTCCCGAGCTCGACCTCAAGGCCACCCAGTCCGGTAAGCACCACGGCCTGCTCGCCGACACCGCGGAGATCCTGCGGCTGAACACCGTCGGCGGAGTCGCCCCGTCCGGCTCCTGCGACCCCGGAACCATCGTCGGCGTTCCCTACCAGGCGGACTACGTGTTCCTGCAGGGCTGATCCGGTAGTTGACACGGCTTCACCAGGGCGGTGCCCTCCCCTGTGACCCCTACGGGTCGGGGGAGGCGCCGCTCTCTCGTGTCATACCCCAGGAGTACGTGGAGTTGGCTCCGGGGTCTGACGCTTCTCCCTGGCCGATTTGGTGAGATGGAAACCACGGAAATCACCACTCCTCACCGATTCGGGTGAGAATGGCGGCACGCGATGGACAACAAAAACACGCGAGTTGGACAAGCCGCCGCCGACGACGGAGGTAGCGCACACATGGCACCGTACGAATCCGACGACAGCACGACCGCAGGGGAGGCCGACGACCTGCGCACGGGCCGGAACAAGGCCGCGCGGTACGTCGTCCCGGTCGCGGTGGTGGGGGTGGCGGCGGCGACCATCGGGCTCGTCCCGGCACTCGCCGACTCCGGCGACCCCGACCTGCCGAAGATCAGCGCGCAGCAACTCATCGACAAGATCGCCAAGTCGGACGTGCAGCAGATGTCCGGAACGGTGAAGATCAGCACGGATCTGGGGCTCCCGGACCTCGGCGGTCTGGAGAGCAGCCTGACCTCCGGCGCGGGCAAGTCGGGCGACGGCTCCTCCGCGGACCCGTCCGCCAAGCTCACCGAACTCGCCACCGGCACGCACACCCTGCGCGTCGCCGCCGACGGCCCGGACCGGCAGAAGATCTCGCTGCTGGAGAACGCGGCCGAGTACAGCCTCATCCACAACGGCAAGGACGTCTGGGGCTACGACAGCCAGTCGAACTCGGTCTACCACTCAACCGCCTCCGACAGCACGGCCGAGCACAAGAAGGAAGACGTCCCGGCCACGCCCAAGGACCTCACCGAGGACGCCCTGAAGGCGGTCGACGACACCACCTCCGTCACCGTCGAGGGGACCGCGCAGGTCGCAGGCCGGGATGCGTACCGGCTGGTCATCAAGCCGAAGCAGTCCGGGTCGACCGTCGGCCAGATCACCGTGGCCGTCGACTCGAAGACCGGGCTGCCGCTGAAGTTCACGCTCACCCCGGCAAGCGGCGGTGCCGCCGTGATCGACGCCGGCTTCACCCAGGTCGGCTTCGCCAAGCCGGCCGCCTCCACCTTCGACTTCAAGGTGCCCAAGGGCGCGAAGGTCACCGAGGACGACCAGACCGACCACGCGGACGGCCACTTCGACGGCGGCCTGAAGGGCGACGAGAAGAGCGGCAAGCCCGACGGGGAGCTCGCCAAGGGCCCCGACGGTCTGAACGTCATCGGCAAGGGCTGGAACTCCATCGCCACCTTCGACACCGGTGGCCAGGGCGTCCCGTCCGGCTCCGACGTCGGCGGCGACTTCGGCGGCTTCCTCGACTCCCTCGGCGACAAGGTCACCGGCAAGTTCGGCTCGGGCACGGTCTTCAAGACCCGCCTGATCAACGCCCTGATCACCGACGACGGCAAGGTCTACGTCGGCGCGGTGAACAAGGACGCGCTGGTGAAGGCGGCGAACAAGGGCTAGCCGCGAACTTGGGTCGGCTGGGAACCTTGCGCGGTGGCCGTACGTAATCACTGTACGTAGTCGCCGCGCGAGGTCGTACGAGCACGAATCGAGGGAGCCGATGGACGAGCCGTCCGCCACGGAGCCGGAAACGGGAGGCGCGGGAGGGCAGGCCGGTGACGAGAGCGTCATCGCCACCCGCGCGCTCACCAAGCGCTACCGCGGCGGGCAGCTCGCCGTCGACGGTCTCGACCTGACCGTCCCGGCGGGCAGCGTCTTCGGCTTCCTCGGTCCGAACGGCTCGGGCAAGACCACCACCATCCGCATGCTGATGGGCCTCATCGAGCCCACCTCGGGCACGGCACGCGTGCTCGGCAGCCCCATGCCCCGCGCCACCCGCACGGTCCTCCCGCACGTCGGCGCCCTCATCGAGGGCCCGGCGCTGTACGGCTTCCTCTCCGGCCGCGACAACCTCCTCCGTTATGACGCCGCAGACCCGACGGCCGACCCGCGCACCCGGCGCACCCGCGTCGCGGCGGCGTTGGACCGGGTGGGTCTGACGGCGGCGGCCGGCAAGAAGGCGAAGGCGTACTCGCTGGGCATGAAGCAGCGGCTGGGCCTCGCGGCCGCGCTGCTCCAGCCGCGCAAGCTGCTCGTGCTCGACGAGCCGACCAACGGCCTCGACCCACAGGGCATGCGCGAAATCCGTTCCCTGGTCCGGGAATTGGCGTCCGACGGCACCACCGTCTTCCTCTCCTCCCACCTCCTCGACGAGATCGAGCAGGTCTGCACGCACGCGGCAGTGATGGCCCAGGGCCGCCTGATCACCCAGGGCGCGGTGGCCGACCTGGCGGCGGGGGCACGCGGCCGGCTGGTCGTCACCACACCCGACACCGGGGACGCGGCCCGCGTGCTGAAAGAACAGGGTGCCGGTGACGTCGTGGTCGCCGACGACCGGGTGACCGCCGAGCCCCCGGACCGCGATCTGGCCGACGTGAACGCCGCGTTGGTGACCGCCGGCGTCCGCGTCCGCGGCTTCGGCGTGGAACGGGCCTCCCTGGAGGACGCGTTCGTGGCACTCACGGGGGAGGGCTTCGATGTCGCAGGCTGAAGCGGTTGTGGCCGAGGTGCGCGCACCGAGCCCGCTGTGGACCTTCGGACTCTTCCGCAGCGAACTGGTCACCACGTTCCGCCGCTGGCGCACCCTCGCCCTCCTCGCCGTACTCGCGGCCGTCCCCGTCCTGGTCGGCATCGCAGTCAAGATCGAGACGAGCGACGGTTCGTCGGCGGGCCCCGGTCGCGGCGGAGGAGGAGGCCCGGCCTTCATCTCGCAGATCACCAACAACGGCCTGTTCCTGGTCTTCACCGCGCTGGCCGCGACGCTCCCATTCTTCCTGCCGATGGCGATCGGCGTCATCGCGGGCGACGCGATCGCCGGCGAGGCGAACTCGGGCACCCTCCGCTACCTGCTGGTCGCCCCCGCGGGCCGCACCCGCCTCCTGCTCACCAAGTACGCGACCACGATGACCTTCTGCCTGGTCGCCACGCTCGTGGTGGCAGTGTCAGCGCTGACGGTCGGCGCCATACTCTTCCCGCTGGGCGACCTCACGACGATCTCCGGCACACAGATCAGCTTCGCCGAGGGCCTCGGCCGGGCCCTGTTGATCGCCCTGATCGTCGCCGCGTCCCTGATAGGCGTAGCGGCTCTGGGCCTGTTCATCTCCACGCTCACCAGCAGTGGCATAGCGGCTATGGCGACGACCGTGGGGCTGCTGATCACCGTCCAGATCCTCGACCAGATACCCCAACTCCACGCGATACAGCCCTACTTCTTCTCCCACTACTGGCTGTCCTTCGCCGACCTGATGCGCGACCCGGTCTACTGGGACGACCTGGTGAAGAACCTCGAACTCCAGGCCCTGTACGCGGCGGTGTTCGGCTCGGCGGCCTGGGCGCGGTTCACGACGAAGGACATCACGGCGTAGCCCTCGTCCTGCCTCAGGCGACTTCGTAGGGGAAGCGGGCGAGCGGGGCCTCCTGCGCGAAGAAGGTCTTGGCGCGGGCCAGCGCCGCGGTGTCGTTCAGAACGTCACCGCGCCTGCTGCCGTTGCCGAGCAGGACCCCGCCGAACCGCATCTTCAGATAGGCGGCCGAGTTGTTGAGGGTGCCGACGAGCGGGTCGGCGACCGAGAACTCGGTGTCGGCCAGGGCCGCGACGCCCCAGAGCGTGCGACCGGCCATGGCGGCCTTGAAGCCGATGTCGGGCGTGCGCAGCCAGCCCGACCAGTAGTCCAGGTAGCGCTTGGTGAGACCGGACACCGAGTACCAGTACAGCGGGGAGGCGATCACGATGTCGGTGGCGGCCAGCGTGGCGTCGAGAAGGAGCGCCGGGGTGCTTCCGCCGGGCGGGAGCACATGGTCGCTGTCGCGCCGCAGATCCACGAAGTCCGGCAGCGGGTGCTCGGCCAGACTGATCCACTGCTGCTCCACGTCCGAGGGCAACTGCTCGGCGGCCTCGCGGGCGAGCAGCTCGGTGTTGCCGTCGGCACGGCTGCTGCCCAGGACGAACAGGAAGCGGCGGGTCATGGCGTCTCCAGGATGATAGGCGTACGACAATTACTCGCTCATGCATTATATGCGCACGCAATTATTTGTCCATGGTGGGCCGACTCGCCGAACAGTGGTGACGGTTCTACGAGAGACCGATGGGGCCCTACTTGTGCCGCGTCGTGGCCCCGGTGAGGCGGGCCAGTGGCTCCGTCTCCCGTGGTGGCGTTCCGCTGAGGTCGCCGAGGCGCCAGTCGGACACCCACGGCACGCGGTACACGTCGACCAGCGACTCGATCAGCCGGACCTGCTTCTCGAGCGGCCGCGGCAGCCGCCCCGGCGCGTCCGCGACGAGCACGACGGCGTCGAGGTCGAGACCGGGCGGCACCTCCCCGAGCCGGAAGACCTCCAGGGCGCGCAGCACTGCCGCCAGTCCGGACGCGTGCGTACGGGCGACGAGCAGTACGGACCGCGGATCGTCGGGGCCGGGCCACTGGCGGCCGCAGTCGTGACCTCCGTAGACCGCGACGAGCGTCGAGACGCCGGCGCCGCCGTGTGTGCCGACCCAGGAGTAGCGCCGGGCGGTGGCGGCTGCGTGGGCGGGCTCCTGCGGTCCCGGTTCCGGTGCGGCGACCGGGCCCCGGATCCAGATCTCCGGCCCCTGCTGCCCGTCCGTCCGCATGCCGCTCTCCTCCCTCGTCAGAGCCTCGTGCCCACCGATCCGCACGGCGCCGGTAGGGTCACGCGACGGTGGCGAAGTCCTGGGACGAGTCTGTGACGCCACGGTGACCCGAGGACCGGCAGCGACCGGAGAGACTCAACAGTACGTGCAAGAACGGATCTTGGCGCCGGGGGAGCGGAAACCCGACGGCGGGAGGGAGCACCATGGAACCCGAACGCGCAATCCGCTCGACTCCCGACGCATCCGAGTGAGGGAACCGATGTCTCGACTCAGCCGCGAGAAGAAGCGGGAACAGGAGCGCGCCGCGCGCTCGGCGGCCCTCGTGGCGGCACCGATCGACGTCCGTGTCCCCGCAGACGACGCGGCCGGTGCGGTCGGCGCGTGGATCGGCGGCGTACCGGTCACCGCGGCGGCCGGCGAGGAGATCCAGCAGGCCGTCCTGAACCACCTGCACCGCATCGTCCTCGCCACCGGCCACCCCGTGCAGGTCACGGTCCACGACGAGCGGATCGGCTTCGTCCTGCACCTTCAGGTGGACGCGGACGGGGCCAGCAGTTTCACGGGGGAGCCCGTACGGATGGCTCCGCCGAGGGAGGTGGGCCGGCCGGGTGAGCCGGCGGCCGCATCGGGCCCGCCGCCTGCGCCGCCCGCACTGCCGGAGCCACCGGCACCGTCCGAACCGTCCGCGTCACCCGCGCCGACTGCCGCACCCGCGCCGTCCACGGCACCCTCAACACCCCTGCCGCCAGGGCCGGTTCCGGCGCCGCCTGCCGAGCCGCAGGCCCCCGCAGCCGCCGTGGAACCGGGGCAGCCCGAGCAGCCGCCCAAGCGTGACAAGCCGACACATGTCCTTCGCGCGACGTCGGAACCCGTCCGCGAGACCGCCCCGACCTTCCCCCTTCGCGCGGTGACCGAGCCGCAGCCCCTCGGTGAGAACGTTCCGACGTTCCCCCTGCGGGCCGTACCCGAGCCGTCGGGCGGCGCTGCGGAAGGGGTCTCGCCGACCTTCGCATTGCGCCAGGTGCCGGAGCTGGTCGAGGACCGGGCCCCCGGCACGGTCGCGGCGCCGATGGGCGAGTTCGGCCCGCCTCCGCCGATGGACGCGGTGCCGCATCGGCCCGAACCCCAGGACGCCCGCCCGCACAGCACTGAGCCCCAGGGCGCCGGTCCGTACGGCTCCGTACCCGAAGGCGCCCGTCCGCAGGGCCCCGCACCCGAGGACGCCCGCCCGCACAGCCCGTCGTCCCAGCCGGCACCCAGCCGCTCCACCAGCCGCCCCCTCCTCACCGTCCCCCCGGACCCGGCCCTCGACCCCGACCCCAAACCCACGCCCGCCCGCGGCTTCGACGCCGTGGCCGAAGCCGTGCTCGGGGACGAACCGACGGCCGCGCCCGCCTTCCTCGCGGAGCCGATGGCGCAGATCAACGAGGCCGTGAAGGCGGGGCGGATCGAGACGGCGGCGGGGCTGGCCGAGAGCACGGTCGGGGAGGCGTCGGCGGCGCTCGGCCCCGAGCACCCCGAGGTGCTGCGGCTGCGCGAACTCAGCGCGTACATCGCCTACTTGGCGGGCGACCCGATCCGTTCCTTCCGGCTCTCCCTCGACCTCGCGCAGATCCGCCGCCGCGCCCGGGACGCGGAGGCGGCCTACGGCAACGTCCAGAGTGCGGCCTCCGCCTGGCGCGCCGTGCGCGACCCGCAGCAGGGCCTGGACCTGGGCCGCGAACTGATCGGCCTGTGGACCGAACTCACCGCCGAGGACGGCCCGGCCGCCGATGACATCGAGCAGCTGGAGTCGGCCCGCGCCCGGATGGGCCGACTCACGGAACGCGCCCGCAAGTCGGCCCAGCCACCGACGAGTTGACCCGCCAGAGCCGAACAGACCCTAGGAGGACAGCTCCCACACCGCATGCGCGACCGCGTCGCTGTTGCGGTCCAGGGCGGTGTCGTTGATGTTGGCGCTCGTGTCGCAGGACGAGTGGTAGCAGCGGTCGAAGGCCTGCCCCGACGTACCGCCCCACTTGGCCGCCTGGGCCGCCGTCTTGACGTAGTCGGCGCCGCTGAACAGGCCGCCGACAGGGACGCCTGCGTTCTCGAACGGCGCGTGGTCGGAGCGGCCGTCGCCCTCGGTCTCGGGCTCGGTGGAGATGCCGAGCCCGGTGAAGTAGTCCTTGAACGTCTTCTCGATCGCCGGGTCGTCGTCGTAGACGAAGTAGCCGGGGTTGGGCGAGCCGATCATGTCGAAGTTCAGATAGCCGCTGATCTTCGAACGGTTGGCGGTGGACAGGTTGTTGACGTAGTACCGGGAGCCGACCATGCCCAGCTCCTCCGCCCCCCACCAGGCGAACCGCAGGTGCTTGGTGGGCTGGTAGCCGGCCCGCGACACGGCGAGCGCGGTCTCCAGGATGGCCGCCGAGCCGGAGCCGTTGTCGTTGATGCCGGCGCCGGCGGTGACGCTGTCCAGGTGGGAACCCGCCATGACGACCTGGTTGGTGTCGCCGCCAGGCCAGTCGGCGACCAGGTTGTAGCCGGTGCGGCCCGACGACGTGAACTGCTGGACGGTGGTGGTGAACCCGGCCGCGTCCAGCTTGGCCTTCACATAGTCGAGTGAGGCCTTGTAACCGGCGCGGCCGTGCGCACGGTTGCCGCCGTTGGCGGTGGCGATGGACTGCAGCTGGGCGAGGTGGGCCTTGACGTTCGCCACGGGGATGTCGGGCGCGGCGGCCACCGGCGCGGGTGCCGCGCCGGCTATGGATCCTCCGGTCAGGAGCATGACAGCAGAAACGCCGATGGCGACGGCACCGGTGGCCGCCGTACGCCCGGAAACGGAGAGCTTCATGTGGGGGGCTCCGAATTCCTGGGGAATCACTCGGATTCCTCGGTGAATGGGGTCCCCGGATGGTGAATCCTTTACCAACTCTCCGTCAAGAGCGGTATCAGGACAGCGAGTTCGCATTACGGATCAACCCGGCCCGCGGGACCGGGCGCCGCCGGCCTACTGCACGCAGAACTCGTTCCCCTCCGGATCCGCCATGACCACCCACTCCCCGCCCTGCTCCTTGACCCGCCGCAGCACGCTCGCCCCCAGCCCCTCCAGCCGTCCGACCTCGCTCTCCCGCCGCCCCTCGCCGGGGTGCAGATCGAGGTGGAGCCGGTTCTTGGCGGTCTTCGCCTCCGGCACCCGCTGGAACAGCAGCCGTCGCCCCAGGCCGGTGCCGCTGTCCTTGTCGTACGGGTCGTCCGGATGCCGTACGGCGATCAGGTCCCGGAAGGCGAGCCGGGCGTGGAACTCGACGGTGGCCTCACGCGGCAGTGCACCGAGTTCCAGCAGCCGTTGGATGAGGGCGTCGTTGTCCTCGACCTCGTAGTGCAGCGCGGCGGCCCAGAAGTCGGCCTGGGCCCGTGGGTCGGCGCAGTCGATGACGAGTTTCCAGTGGACGGGTGTGGGTGCGGGTGTCTGCGTCATGGACCACTTATAGCCGCAGGCACTGACATCCGAACCGGCCGACGCTCACGCCTCGAGGCCGGTCGAGCATCTCAGCCCGTCCGGCGTTTCAGGCCGAGCCCCCTTGAGGGCCGAAGCGGGGCCTGGGGGCGCCGGCCCCGGTCAGACGTCCACCGCAGCGGCCGCCGCAGCCTCGATCCGAGGCTCACCGACCCGGCGTCCAAGCCTGCGCGCGGCGCGCCACGCATCCCATGTGAGCAGGCACAACGCCGCCCACACCAAGGCGAACCCGGCCCACCGCTCCACCGGCATCGCCTCGTGGAAGTAGGCGACCCCGAGCAGGAACTGGAACACCGGCGCCAGATACTGCAGCAGCCCCAGCGTCGACAACGGCACCCGGATCGCCGCCGCCCCGAAGCAGACCAGCGGTAGCGCGGTCACCACCCCGGTCGCGGCGAGCAGCGCCCCGTGCCCCGCGCCCTCGGTCGTGAACGTCGACTCGCCCCGCGAGGTCAGCCACAGCAGATAGCCGACGGCCGGCAGGAACTGGATCGCGGTCTCCGCGGCCAGCGACTCGATCCCGCCGAGGTTGACCTTCTTCTTCACCAGCCCGTACGTGGCGAACGAGAAGGCGAGCGTGAGGGAGATCCACGGCGGCTGCCCGTACCCGATCGTGAGCACGACCACCGCCGCGAACCCGGTCCCGACCGCCACCCACTGCACGGGCCGCAGCCGCTCCTTGAGGACCAGCACGCCGATCGCGATGGTGACCAGCGGGTTGATGAAGTAGCCGAGCGAGGCCTCGACGACGTGGCCGCTGTTCACGGACCAGATGTACACGCCCCAGTTGACGGTGATGACCGCCGCGGCGACCGCGACCAGCCCCAGCCTGCGCGGCTGCCGCAGCAGCTCGCCGGCCCAGGCCCAGCGCCGTATCACGACGAGCGCGACGCCCACGAAGACGAGCGACCAGGCCATCCGGTGGGCGAGGATCTCGACCGCTCCGGCGGGCTTCAGCAGGGGCCAGAAAAGGGGGACGAGCCCCCACATCCCGTATGCCGCGAAGCCGTTCAGCAGACCTGTGCGCCGCTCGCCCCTCGACTTCCCGGTCACGGGCCTCCTCCTCGCCTCGTCGCGCACACGTGCCAGGCAGAAGGTAACGCCGAGCACCCCCGCCTGTCATGCCCGTATCGCCATACGGTCATGACAGGCGGGGGTGGTGCCTCCGAGGGCCGGCGGGGGAGTCCGGCGCCCGGGGCGCGTGGGGGGTGTGTCAGCCCTTGACGGCCACCGCGATCGCGTCGGCGAGCGGCGTGGTCGGACGGCCGGTGAGGCGGGACAGGTCGCCGGTGGAGACCACCAGTTCGCCCTTCTCGATGGAGGCGTCCACGCCCGCGAGGACGGCCGCGAGCGGACCGGGCAGTCCGGCGCCGGTCAGGATCCCGGTGTAGGTCTCGACGGAGACGGGGCTGTAGGCGATCTCCTTGCCGGTCGCCTTGCTGACCTCGGCCGCGTACTCGGCGAAGCTCCACGCCTCGTCGCCGCCCAGCTCGTACGTCTTGTTCTCGTGGCCGTCGCCGGTCAGGACGGCGACGGCGGCGGCCGCGTAGTCCGCGCGCGAGGCGGAGGAGACCCGGCCCTCACCGGCGGCCTGGACGACCGCGCCGTGCTCGAGCGCGGGGGCCAGGTTCTCGGTGTAGTTCTCGTGGTACCAGCCGTTGCGCAGCAGCGCGTACGGCAGGCCGGAGGCGAGGAGTGCCTCCTCGGTGCCGCGGTGGTCGTCGGCGAGCGCGGCCGTCAGGCTGCCCGGGGCGCTGGTGTAGGCGAGGAGCGCGACACCGGCCGCCTTCGCGGCCTCGATGACCACCTTGTGCTGGCCGACGCGGCCCTTGTCGAACTCGTTGCCGGAGATGAGCAGCACCTTGTCGCCGGCCGCGAAGAGGCTGCCGAAGGTCTCGGGGGTGTTGTAGTCGGCAACGGCGATCTTCACGCCGCGCGCGGCGAAGTCGGCGGCCTTCGTCTCGTCGCGCACGACCGCGGTGATCCGGTCGGCCGGAACCTTCTCCAGCAGCTGCTCCACTACGTGACGGCCGAGGTGTCCGGTGGCGCCGGTGACGACGATGCTCATGGTTGCGAACTCCTTGTGGGGTGCGGTTGCCACTAACCCTAGGGGTTGCGCTAACTCTTCGAAAGTACCCACTTTGAAGTAAGGTACTGACGCGGTGGTAAGTGCCCGGAACGCATGCGGCGGGCGCTCGCCGGGCACACGAGTGTCAGGGCGCCGATCGGCAAGAGCGGTATGTCCTTCCATGCGCCCCCTCTCCGCCTCCCGCACCGCCTCACGCCACCGGGCACGCTGGAAGCGGGGTGTCATGCCCTGCCGTGCGCCGGTCCGTGCCACCGGCGGCCGACGCGCGGTCACCCGATCCAGGGGGATTCCTCGAGATGGCTTTACGGCGGAACACGGCCGCGCGAAGTATCGGTTCTGCACTGGCGGCGGGGCTGGCACTCATGCGGGTGTCCTTCGCCCGGGGCGCCGACCGCCGACGCCTGGAACAGCTGCTGACCGAGCTGGTGCAGCAACTGGCGCTGATGACCGAGGAGATCCACCGGGCGAATCTGACCCAGTACTACCGCCTCATCGCGGACCAGAACGACCGCAAGCTGGACGACCCCACCCTGGCCGAGGCGTCGAGCACGCTGGGCGGCCTCTCCGATGCCCGGCGCCGACAGATGATCTTCGCCAACCAGCAGTACGGCTCCCTGGTGCTCGCCCACCGGGTCGGAGTGATCGGCTGGGACGAACTCCTCGGCCATCTCAGGGTGTTGTGCATCAACTCCGTCTTCGCCGAGTACTGGGACCGGACCGTGGACCACCGGCGGAGCCTGCCCCCGGACTCGGTGGAGGCGAAGATCGGCGCGACCGTCGACGTGATGATGGAGGAGCTGGCCGAGGAGCCGGACGAGTGGTGGGTGGTGGGTTCCGTGCCCGAGTCCGAGCCGGAGCCCGAGCCCCCGGCGCACGGCTGAGGGCGCATGCCGCACCTGTACTCCAGTGAGTGAGTGTGAGCACGGGCCGCTCGGGTGATGCTCTCGGCGTTGACTGTGACTCCGGGAGGGGACGCTCAGTTGCCTGACGATTCCATGGCCGTCCGGATAACCCGCCGCCTCGGCGATCCACCCCGCAAAAGAGGCAGTCTCACCTCCGAGACCTGCCCGGACATCTTCGAGTTGACCGACGGCAGCTTCGCCGTCATCGGTACCGAAGCCACCACCGCCCTCGATCCGCACCTCCCCCCTGACGCAGCCCGGGCCGACTACGAGCGCATCGTCGTCATCACCCGCGAGACCCTCATCCGCGCCAAGAAGGACATCCCCGACGTGTGACATCCATGCGCGGGGCCCGGACGCCGTACCGCATCCGGGCCCTGTGCAGTCAGAAGACCGAGGTCAGCCGACGACCGTCCAGGTGTCCCCGCCCGCCAGCAGCGCGCCCAGGTCGCCCTTGCCGTTCTGCTCGATCGCCGTGTCGAGCTGGTCGGACATCTGCGTGTCGTAGACGGGCCGGTCGACGGAGCGCAGTACCCCGATCGGCGTGTGGTGCAGGGTGTCCGGGTCGGCCAGGCGGGACAGCGCGAAGGCCGTGGTCGGCGACTCGGCGTGGGCGTCGTGGACCAGAATCCGGGACTCGTTGTCCGCAGTCACGTCGACCACCTTCAGGTCACCGGTGACCGCATCCCGTACGACACCGCGCGAACCGTCCGCCCCGAAGCGGATCGGCTGCCCGTGCTCGAGGCGGATCACCGCCTCCTCCGCCTGCTGCTTGTCCTTGAGGGCCTCGAAGGCGCCGTCGTTGAAGATGTTGCAGTTCTGGTAGATCTCGATCAGCGCCGTGCCCGGATGGGCCGCGGCCTGGCGCAGCACCTCCGTCAGATGCTTGCGGTCGGAGTCGATCGTGCGCGCCACGAACGAGGCCTCCGCGCCGATCGCCAGCGACACCGGGTTGAAGGGCGCGTCCAGCGACCCCATCGGCGTCGACTTCGTGATCTTGCCGACCTCGGAGGTGGGCGAGTACTGGCCCTTGGTGAGGCCGTAGATCCGGTTGTTGAAGAGGAGGATCTTCAGGTTCACGTTCCGGCGCAGGGCGTGGATCAGGTGGTTGCCGCCGATGGACAGCGCGTCACCGTCACCGGTGACGACCCACACGGACAGGTCGCGCCTGCTGGACGCCAGGCCGGTGGCGATGGCGGGCGCACGGCCGTGGATGGAGTGCATGCCGTACGTGTTCATGTAGTACGGGAAGCGGGACGAGCAGCCGATGCCCGAGACGAAGACGATGTTCTCCTTGGCGAGGCCCAGCTCCGGCATGAAGCCCTGGACGGCCGCCAGGATCGCGTAGTCACCGCAGCCGGGGCACCAGCGCACTTCCTGGTCGGACTTGAAGTCCTTCATGGACTGGCGGGCCTCGGCCTTGGGAACGAGCGAAAGCGCCTCGATCGTGCCCGTGCCTTCCGTGGACGTCTCAGCCATCGATGGCCTCCTTGAGAGCCGTGGCGAGCTGCTCAGCCTTGAACGGCATGCCGTTCACCTGGTTGTACGAGTGGGCGTCGACCAGGTATTTCGCCCGGATCAGCGTGGCGAGCTGACCGAGGTTCATCTCGGGAATCACCACTTTGTCGTAACGCTTCAACACCGTGCCGAGATTCCGCGGGAACGGGTTGAGGTGACGCAGGTGCGCCTGCGCGATGGACTCCCCGGCCGCGCGCAGCCGCCGTACCGCCGCCGTGATCGGTCCGTAGGTCGAACCCCAGCCGAGCACCAGCGTGCGCGCCTCGTGCGGGTCGTCGACCTCCAGATCCGGTACGTCGATGCCGTCGATCTTGGCCTGGCGGGTGCGGACCATGAAGTCGTGGTTGGCGGGGGCGTACGAGATGTTGCCCGTGCCGTCCTCCTTCTCGATGCCGCCGATGCGGTGCTCGAGACCGGGCGTGCCGGGGATGGCCCAGGGGCGGGCGAGGGTCTGCGGGTCGCGCTTGTACGGCCAGAAGACCTCGGTGCCGTCCTCGAGGGTGTGGTTCGGGCCCTGCGCGAACTGCACGGTCAGGTCCGGGAGTTCGTCGAGTTCGGGGATGCGCCAGGGCTCCGAGCCGTTGGCCAGGTAGCCGTCGGAGAGCAGCATCACCGGGGTGCGGTACGTCAGCGCGATGCGGGCCGCCTCCACGGCCGCGTCGAAGCAGTCGGCCGGCGTCCTGGGCGCGATCACGGGGACCGGGGCCTCGCCGTTGCGGCCGAACATGGCCTGCAGCAGATCGGCCTGCTCGGTCTTGGTGGGCAGACCGGTGGACGGCCCGCCGCGCTGGATGTCGATCACGAGAAGCGGCAGCTCCAGGGAGACCGCCAGGCCGATGGTCTCGCTCTTGAGGGCGACACCCGGACCGGACGTCGTCGTGATGCCGAGCGAGCCGCCGAAGGCCGCGCCCAGTGCAGCGCCGATCCCGGCGATCTCGTCCTCCGCCTGGAAGGTCCGTACGCCGAAGTTCTTGTGCTTGCTCAGCTCGTGCAGGATGTCCGAGGCCGGAGTGATCGGGTACGACCCGAGGAACAGCGGCAGATCGGCCTGGCGCGAGGCCGCGATCAGGCCGTACGCGAGAGCCAGGTTCCCGGAGATGTTGCGGTACGTCCCCGGCGGGAAGGCGGTGGCGGCCGGCGCGACCTCGTAGGAGACCGCGAAGTCCTCGGTCGTCTCGCCGAAGTTCCAGCCCGCGCGGAAGGCGGCGAGGTTGGCCTCGGCGATCTGCGGCTTCTTCGCGAACTTGGTCCGCAGGAACTTCTCGGTACCCTCGGTCGGCCGGTGGTACATCCAGCTCAGCAGCCCCAGCGCGAACATGTTCTTGCTGCGCTCGGCCTCCTTGCGGGACAGGTCGAACTCCTTGAGCGCCTCGACCGTCAGCGTGGTCAGCGGCACCTCGTGGAGGCTGTACCCGTCGAGCGAGCCGTCCTCCAGGGGCGAGGCGGCATAGCCGACCTTCTGCATCGCCCGTTTGGTGAACTCGTCCGTGTTGACGATGATCTCCGCGCCGCGCGGCAGATCGGCGATGTTGGCCTTGAGAGCGGCGGGGTTCATGGCGACCAGCACGTTCGGGGCGTCGCCCGGAGTGAGGATGTCGTGGTCGGCGAAGTGCAGCTGGAAGGAGGAGACACCCGGCAGGGTTCCGGCAGGCGCGCGGATCTCGGCGGGGAAGTTCGGAAGGGTGGAGAGGTCGTTTCCGAAGGACGCCGTCTCGGAGGTGAAGCGGTCACCGGTGAGCTGCATACCGTCACCGGAGTCCCCCGCGAACCGGATGATCACCCGGTCCAGCCGACGTACGTCCTTCGTTCCCGCCGGCTTGCGCTGCTCTCCCACGACGGTTTCTTCGGCCTGTTCCGCTGTCCTGCTGACCTGGCTGGTCACTGAACTGGACCTCCCTCGAGGCGGCTGTCTGGGACCGGCCTTCCCGCAGGCCGTCCCAGGATCAACCCTACGTCCGTTAGGGTCGCCTTCCCTCGGCCATTCGCATGATGGACACGGATTTGAGACGGTGTGACGCCCTGACTTGTCATGATTTCTCGCCCCCCGGCGCTTCCTTTGAAGACGCTCCCCGCAATTCTTCGGTTCTAGGGCTGGACGAACGCTGGACTGACGACTGAGCGAGTGGCTGTTGACTCAGTGTCAGCCCGTCAGGAGTTCAGATAGGTGAGGACCGCGAGAACCCGCCGGTGATCCCCGTCACTCTGGGAGAGGCCGAGCTTCAGGAAGATATTGCTGACGTGCTTCTCGACGGCGCCGTCGCTCACGACCAGCTGCCGGGCGATCGCCGAGTTCGTCCGCCCCTCGGCCATCAGCCCCAGGACCTCCCGCTCCCGCGGGGTGAGTCCCGCGAGCACGTCCTGCTTACGGCTGCGTCCGAGCAGCTGCGCGACGACCTCCGGGTCCAGTGCGGTGCCGCCCCGGGCCACCCGCACCACCGCGTCCACGAACTCACGCACCTCGGCTACCCGGTCCTTGAGCAGATAGCCGACGCCATGGCTGGACCCGGCCAGTAGTTCGGTGGCGTAGCGCTCCTCCACGTACTGCGACAGCACGAGCACACCGAGTCCGGGATGCGCCTTCCGCAGCTGTACGGCGGCCCGCACCCCCTCGTCGGTGTGCGTCGGCGGCATCCGCACGTCCGCCACCACCACATCCGGCAGCTCGCCCTGCCCGTCCAGCTCCGTGATGGTCTTGATCAGTGCGTCCCCGTCGCCGACCCCGGCGACGACCTCGTGTCCACGGTCGGTCAACAGCCGGGTCAGCCCCTCCCTGAGCAGCACTGAATCCTCGGCGATGACCACCCGCACCCTGTCCTCCACGATCTCCGGTCCCCCCAGCCCGACACCAAATGCCAGTAGTCCAGCATTCCAGCATTCGGACCCCACTGCGCCCGGCAGACGCGAATCAACGGGAACACGTGCACTGCACGACGGGTTTCGGCCGTGGCAGCGCCAACACGGTGCAACGCCGGTCGGGCGCCTCTGCCCGTCCGGCGTTGCCGAAGAACCCGGCGCTCAGCCGAGCGCCCGCTCCCCCCGCCACGGCAGCTCCGCGGTCACCCGCGTAGGGCCGCCCACCGGCGAGTCCACCACCAGAATCCCGTCCACCGCGTCCAACCGCTCGGCAAGCCCGCCGAGCCCGGACCCGGCAGAGGCATCCGCGCCACCCACCCCGTTGTCCGCGACCTGCACCATCAGCCGGTTCTCCACCCGCCACACATCCACCGCCGCCCACGTGGCCCGCGAGTGCTTGCTGATGTTCTGCAGCAGCTCCGACACCGTGAAGTACGCGATCCCCTCGATGGCGGGTGCCGGCCGCTCGGCCAGATCGACCTCCACCTGCACCGGCACCGTGCACCGCGAGGCCACCGCCGACAGCGCCGCATCCAGCCCCCGGTCCGTCAGCACCGCGGGATGAATCCCCCGCGCCAGGTCCCGCAGCTCCTGCAGCGCCGTCTTCACCTCGCCGTGCGCCTCGTCCACCATCCGCGCCGCCGCCTGCGGATCCTCCGTCAGCTTCTCCTTCGCCAGCCCCAGATCCATGGCCAGCGCCACCAGCCGGGCCTGCGCCCCGTCGTGCAGATCCCGCTCGATCCGCCGCAGATCAGCGGCCGCCGTGTCCACCACGACCCCCCGGTCGGACTCCAGCTCCACCACCCGCGCCGACAGCCGCGACGGCCCGAGCAGCCCGTGCACCAGCAGCCGGTCCACCATCGTCAGCGCCCGTACGATCCACGGCGTGGCCAGCGTGAACAACAGCCCCACCAGCGCCGTGACGGTGATCTCGAAGGGGTTGTCCAGGTAGATGCTGTGGCTACCGTCGCCGAACAGCTGAAGCCCGCCCTGACCGGCGTACATCGGAAAGACCCAGAACCACAGCGGATACGTCAGCAGCGCCCACCCGTACGCCCAGAAGTTCACGGCGACCACGAACGAGAACACCGACCAGGGGAACTGCAGCAGCGCGTACAGCAGCGTCCGCCACGACGTGCCGCTCTTCAGCACGGCCCCCATCCAGGCCATCACGCCGGACTTCTTCATCCGCAGCGGCTCGGGCTCGGCGACCTCCAGCCCCAGCAGCGCCCGCGCCCGCGCCCGCTCCAGCGCCCCGAACCCGCGGCAGCCGGCCAGCCCCGCGGCCAGCACCGGAATCCCCAGGAAGGTCACCAGCAGGCCCGCCCCGAGCGACACCATCGTGACGGCGAAGACGAAGAGCATGATGCCGATGGGCAGGCTGAGCAGTACATATCCGAACTCGCGCCAGCTGCGCGCCTCGAACGGCGCCCGCAGCCCGGCGGGCAGCCGGTGCCGTCGCTGCTCGTCGAGGCCGAGTCCACTGTCGTACCCGTACCCCTGTCCGTACTCCGTGGCCATCGGCTCCGTCCGTTCTACTCGTCCACTCACCCTGCTCGGCGGGGTTGTCCTGCCGTACCTCCACACTGCTGTGCCGCAGGTCCACGGACCATGGAGTCCGTCGGCCTCTTGGAAGGGGGGTTTTCCCTACCCTTCGCCGGCCGGCCGGTCCCGCCAGGGCAGTTCCGCCGTGACGATCGTCGGGCCGCCCTGCGGGGACTCGATGACGAACAGGCCGTCGACGGCGTCCAGCCGGTCGGCGAGGCCCTGCATGCCGGTGCCGCCGTCGAGGCGCGCGCCTCCGCGGCCGTCGTCCTCGACCTGGATGAGCAGCCGGCTGTTCGCCCGCCACACCTCCACGGACGCGTTCTTCGCCGCGCTGTGCTTGCTGATGTTCTGCAGCAGCTCGGAGACGGTGAAGTAGGCGATGCCCTCGATGGCCGCGGCGGGCCTGGTGCCGAGGTCGACCGTCACCTTCACGGGGACCGTGCAGCGCGAGGCGACCGCGGACAGCGCGGCATCCAGCCCCCGGTCCGTGAGTACGGCCGGATGGATGCCGCGCGCCAGGTCCCGCAGCTCCTGCAGCGCGAGCTTCACCTCGCCGTGCGCCTCCGCGACCATCTCCGCCGCCGAGTCGGGATCCTCCAGGAGCTTCTCCTTGGCCAGGCCCAGCCCCATCGCCAGATTGACCAGGCGGGCCTGCGCCCCGTCGTGCAGATCGCGCTCGATGCGCCGCAGATCGGCATTGGCCGTGTCGACCACGACGCCCCGGTCCGACTCCAGCTCCGCGATACGCCGCTCCAGCTCGTCGGAGGGCGACAGCAGCCCGCGCACCATCGCCCGGTCGGCGTTGGCGAGGCCCCGCGCGATGAACGGCAGCACCGGCCACAGCACGAACAGCGAGGTCAGCGTGATGGTGAAGGTGAGGACGCCCCAGGGCAGCCGCATGAAGTCGTACAGCACCGTCCGCCAGGCCACCGGGTCCTTCAGCGTCATCCACATCCGCTGCAGAAAACCGGTGTGTCTGGGCAACGGACTCGGCTCGTCGATCTTCACCCCGAGCAGCGCCCTGGCCCGCTTCCGCTCCATCCGGCCCAGCAGCCGTGCTCCGATCAGCCCGAGTGCGAGCAGCGGGAAGCCGACCACCGTGACGGCCAGCCAGAACCCGGTGAACATCACCGTCACGACATAGATGAACCCGAGCAGGGACACCGGGAAGTTCGCCAGGAGATGCGCGATCTCCTTCCAGGTGTGCCTGTCGTAGGCGAAACGGGCGGGCGGCAGGCTGTCGCCGTCCCCTTCCGGGGCCCGAGCCGGGCGCGAGAGTCGTTCGGTCATATGGGCTAGCGTGCCGCGCTCCGGGCGGCCGCGCCATGAGGTCGTCCGCCTCCGTGCCCTGGGGAAAACCCCACCCTCGGATCTCGAGGACATCTCAAGCCGTGACGGGCTGCTTACCGTCCCTTTATCAGGGCCTAGACTCCCGTGCGTACAGATCGTCGAACAGCAGCGAAGGGACGGACGTGCGGGAATTGACCGTCGTCGATCCGACCGTCGTCGTCGCGGCGGACTACTTCCGGTCCTACTCGGTCGTCGGACTGCTCGCCGTCGTCGGCGTGCTCTTCGTCGCGGTCGCCTTCGGGGCCGGCCGCCTGCTGCGCCCGGTGGTCCCCACCCCCGAGAAGCTCCTGACGTACGAGTGCGGAGTCGACCCCGTCGGCGAGGGCTGGGCCCACACCCAGGTCCGCTACTACGTCTACGCCTTCCTCTACGTCATCTTCGCCGTCGACTCGATCTTCCTGTTCCCCTGGGCGACGGTCTTCGCCGCTCCCGGCTACGGCGCGACGACCCTCGTGGAGATGTTCATCTTCCTCGGCTTCCTGGCCGTCGGCCTGCTCTACGCATACAAGAAGGGCGTCCTGGCATGGACGTGACCCCCGAGCCCGTGATGCTGCCGGAGCCGAAGCGGCTGGGCGCGCTCGCCCGCCTGGCTCCCGAGCCGATGAAGGTGGTCCTGAATTGGGGCCGCAGGTACTCCCTCTGGGTCTTCAACTTCGGCCTGGCCTGCTGCGCGATCGAGTTCATCGCCGCGTCGATGGCCCGCCACGACTTCATCCGCCTCGGCGTCATCCCCTTCGCCCCGGGCCCGCGCCAGGCCGACCTGATGGTCGTCTCCGGCACGGTCACCGACAAGATGGCCCCGGCCGTGAAGCGCCTGTACGAGCAGATGCCCGAGCCCAAGTACGTCATCTCCTTCGGCGCCTGCTCCAACTGCGGCGGCCCCTACTGGGACTCCTACTCCGTCACCAAGGGCGTCGACCAGATCATCCCGGTCGACGTGTACGTCCCCGGCTGCCCGCCCCGCCCCGAGGCCCTGCTCCAGGGGATCCTCAAGCTCCAGGAGAAGATCGCCCGCGAGTCGCTGGGGGAGCGGTACGGCAACGGGACGGCACGTCCCTCGGCCGCCGCCCTCCAGAGCGGCCTGGTCCAGCCCCCGGCGGCCGGGTCCCCTGCGGAGGAGGGCCGATGACCGGAAACGTCGGCTGGCTGCCCTCCCCCGCCGAGGAGCTGTTCGGTACGGAGGCCACGGCCGAGGAGTCGTACGAGGTCCTGACGGTCGACGTCCCGCCGGCGACCTGGCTCGAGGCACTGCGCGTGGCCCGCGACCGGCTCGGCTGCACCTACTTCGACTGGCTGAGCGCGGTCGACGAACCGGGCACGGGCTTCCGCGTCTCGGCCCACGTGGTGTCCCTGTCTCCCGTCCGCCGCCTCCTGCTCCGCACGACCGTCCCGCACGAGACCCCGACGCTCGCCTCGGCCGTCGACGTCTACGCGGGCGCCGCCTGGCACGAACGCGAGACCCACGAGATGTTCGGCGTCGTCTTCGAGGGCCACCCGGCTTTGGACCACCTGTTGCTGCCGGAGACCTTCGAAGGCCACCCCCTCCGCAAGGACTTCGTCCTGGCCGCCCGAGTCGCCAAGTCCTGGCCCGGCGCCAAGGAACCGGGCGAGTCCGACCACGGCGGCCCCAAGCGCCGCCAGATGCTCCCCCCCGGCGTCCCCGACCCGAACGAGTGGGGCCCTCTGAAGGGCCAACTCCCCCCGGCCCCGGCCCGCCCTGCCCGCGGTGCGGGTCGAGCAGCGGGGGAACGGCCGGTGCGTGGCGCGGGGGAGCGCCCGGTGCGGCGAGCTCGCTCGGCTGCGGAGGGATCGGCCAGCCAGGGGGCGGCGACGCCGGGAGCGGCTGAGGGTGCGACGTCTGCTGAGGGCGCGACCGGGGCTCGGCGGGCGCGTTCGGCTGCGGAGGGGTCGGTGAGTCAGGGGGCGGCGACGCCGGCGTCGGGTGAGGGTGCGGCGCCTGCTGAGGGCGCGACCGGGGCTCGGCGGGCGCGTTCGGCTGCGGAGGGGTCGGTCAGTCAGGCGGCGGTGCCTCCGGCCGAGGGCGCCTCGGCCGGGCCTGCTGCAGCGGAGGCCGCCGGTGCACCGGCGGAGGGGCCGACCGACCAGAAGCCGGACGCCGCCGGTGGTGCCGCCGCGCCGAGACGCGCACGCAGCGCCGGCGAAGGCTCGGCCTCGCAGCGTGCCCGGACTCCGGCGGCAGACGGCCCGGCGCCCAAACCCGCCGCCGCGCCCCGCAGTTCGGACGCCCCCTGGCACCACGCCCGCCCGGCGTTCGACGAGCCGGAGGCGAAGCCGAGCCCGGAGACGAAGCCTGGCGGGGAGACGACGCCGGGTGCGGACTCTGCGCCAAGCCCGGAGACGACGCCGGGCGCGGAGCGGGAGTCGGGTCCCGGGGCGAAGCCGGGACCGGCGACGGAGCCGGACACGGACGTGGAGCCGGGTCCTGCGACGGCGCCGGGTGCGGACTCTGCGCCAGGCTCGGAGACGACGCCGGGCGCGGAGCGGGAGTCGGGTTCCGGGGCGAAGCCGGGACCGGCGACGGAGTCGGACACGGACGTGGAGCCGGGTCCTGCGACGGCGCCAGGTGCGGAGACGGCGCCAGGCCCGGAGACGGAGCGGCAGCCGGCGGCCGAGCCGAGCACGGCCGGTGAGCCGGTGCGTGAAGCCGAGCCCTCTCCGGAGCAGCCGTCCGACGGTGACGGTGCCGAGGCCGGCTCAAGTGAGTCCCGGGCACGCCCCGGTGAACCGTCATCCGAGGAGCCGCCTTCCGTGGAGCACCCGTCGGAGACGCCCGAATCTGAGGAGTCCCCCCGAGCCACCCCCGAAGACCCGCCCGCCGAACCCCCGGCCCCGAACGCCGACAAGCCCACAGGAGGCCCGCAGTGAACGACGTGCTGGACGTCGCCCTGCGACTCCTGGTCGTCTTCGTCGTCTTCCTCACCTTCCCCCTGATCGTCGGCCAGACCGAGCACAAGGTCATGGCCCACATGCAGGGACGCCTCGGCCCGATGTACGCCGGCGGCTTCCACGGATGGGCCCAACTCGTCGCCGACGGTGTGAAGTTCGCCCAGAAGGAAGACGTCGTCCCGGCGGGCGCGGACCGCCGTATCTTCCAGCTCGCTCCCGCCGTTGCCCTCCTCCCGTACCTCCTGGTCCTCCTCGCCATCCCCATCGGCCCCGGCGAGGGCGCAGTCGGCCAAGTCCTGGACGCCGGCATCTTCTTCGTCCTGGCGGTGATGGGCGTAGGCGTCCTCGGCTCGCTCATGGCCGGTTGGGCCTCCGCCAACAAGTTCTCCCTCCTCGGCGGCCTCCGCACCGCCGCACAGCTCCTCGCCTACGAACTCCCGATGCTCCTCGCCGCCGCCTCGGTGGCGATGGCCGCCGGGACGGTATCGATTCCCGGCATCGTCGATGCCTTCCACTGGTGGTGGCTGCCCTGGCAGATCGTCGGCGCGGTCGTCTTCTTCGTCGCCGGCCTCGCCGAACTCCAGCGCCCTCCCTTCGACATGCCGGTCGCCGACTCGGAGATCATCTTCGGCGCCTACACCGAGTACACGGGCCTCCGCTTCGCCCTGTTCCTCCTCGCCGAGTACGCCGGAATCATCGTCCTGTGCGGCCTGACCACCGTCCTCTTCCTGGGTGGTTGGCACGGCCCGTGGGGCGCCGACGGCCTCGGCTGGGTCTGGACCCTCCTGAAGACGGCCGTCCTCGCCTTCGTCGTCATCTGGCTCCGCGTGACCTATCCCCGACTGCGCGAGGACCAGCTCCAGAAACTCTCCTGGACCCTCCTCGTCCCCCTCTCCCTCGCTCAGATCGCCCTCACCGGCATCGTCAAGGTGGTGATCCAGTAGCCATGGCCGAGCCTCTCCCGCCCACCCGGCCCCGCATCCCCGGTTCCGGCCTGGCCAAGGGCCTGGCCGTCACCCTCCGCACGATGACGAGGAAGACCGTCACCCAGCAGTACCCCGACGTCCAGCCCGACCTCCCGCCCCGCACCCGCGGCGTCATCGGCCTGTTCGAGGAGAACTGCACCGTCTGCATGCTCTGCGCCCGGGAGTGCCCGGACTGGTGCATCTACATCGACTCCCACAAGGAGACGGTCCCGGCCGCCGCGCCCGGCGGCCGCGAGCGCAGCCGTAACGTCCTCGACCGCTTCGCCATCGACTTCTCCCTGTGCATGTACTGCGGTATCTGCATCGAGGTCTGTCCTTTCGACGCCCTGTTCTGGTCCCCGGAGTTCGAGTACGCCGAGACCGACATCCGCGAGCTCACCCACGAGCGCGACAAGCTCCGCGAATGGATGTGGACGGTCCCGGCCCCGCCCGCCCTCGACCCCGGCGCGGAGGAACCGAAGGAGATCGCCGCCGCCCGTAAGACCGCGGAGAAGCTCGCGGCCGCGCAGGCCGAGCCGACCGAGCCTCCGGCGGGGCCGACCGACCCGCAGTCCGGGCCGACCGCACCCGAGGGAGGCGCGTCATGACCCTCGCCGCCGCTGCCGCGACGTCGGCGCACGCCGCACTGACCACGGCCGCCCCCGAAACCCACGGCTTTCTCTCCCCGACCGGGGTCGAGATCGCCTTCCTCCTCGTCGGCCTGGCCACCTTCGGCGCCGCCCTGGTCACCGTCACCACCCGGCAGCTGGTGCACGCCGCCCTGTGGCTGGTGGTCACCCTCGGCGGCCTCGCCGTTGAATACCTCCTGCTCACCGCCGAGTTCATCGCGTGGGTGCAGGTCCTCATCTACGTCGGTTCCGTCGTCGTCCTCCTTCTGTTCGGTCTCATGCTCACCAAGGCCCCCATCGGCCGCTCCCCGGACGCCGATTCCGGCAACCGCTGGGCCGCCCTGACCGTGGCCGTCGCCGCGGCCGCCGCCCTGGTCTGGGTCGTCGTAGACGCCTTCCGCGCGACCTGGATCGACCTGGACGGTCCTGCCGCCGGCTCCACCGAGGTCACCGGAGCGAGCCTCTTCCAGAACTGGGTCCTCCCCTTCGAGGCCCTCTCCGTCCTCCTCCTCGCGGCCCTGGTCGGCGCGATCGTCCTGTCCCGCAAGGCGAAGGCGGAGTCGAGCTCTCCCCCTGTGAACTCCCGAGCTGCGACCGGTAGTTCCCCATCCGCCCCGAATTCCCGTAATCACCCGATCGAGGGAAACAGGCCGGTCGAGGGAACCCAGGCCGAGCAGGAAGGCGCCCGCTGATGCATCTCGCCTATCCCGCCGTCCTGTCCGCCCTCCTCTTCTGCACGGGCCTGTACGGCGTCCTCGCCCGCCGCAACGCGATCCTCGTCCTCATGTCGGTCGAGCTGATGCTCAACGCCGTCAACCTGAACCTGGTCGCATTCGACGTCTGGCTCAGCAAGGCCGCCCAGGAGACGCTGCACTCCGGCCAGGCCCTGACCCTGTTCACCATCGCCATCGCAGCCGCCGAGATCGGCATCGGCCTGGCGATCGTCCTCGCCGTCTACCGCAACCGCGGCACGTCGGACATCGACAGGCTCCGCGACACCGCCGAGGGCCACGAGACCGACGGCCCCGACAGCGACGCCCTCCCGGCCGGGTCGGCCGACGGGGCCGGGAAGGCTGAGGCCACCGCGTGACCACGACCACCCTCGCCGTCCTCGTCCCGCTCCTGCCGTTCCTGGGCGCGGCCGCCGGCCTGCTCCTGGGCCGCAGTGCCCCCGGCTTCGTCCGCCCGCTCGCCGTCCTGCCCGCCCTCACCTCCCTGGTGCTGGCCGTGCTGGTCGCCGTGCGTCAGGGCGGCGGCCAGGCCATCGATGCCCACACCGAGCTCACGCCCACCGGCTCGGTCCCGATCTACCTCGCCCTGTACATCGACGGCTTCGCCGCCCTCGTCGCCATCCTGGTCGGCGTCGTCGCCACCTGCGTGCAGATCTACTCGACGGGCTACCTGCGCGACGACCCGCGCTACCCCTCGTACGCCGCGCTCGTCTCCCTGTTCACCTCCGCGATGCTGCTCGTCGTCTACTCCGGCGACCTGATCGTGCTGCTGGTCGGCTGGGAGATCATGGGCATCTGCTCGTACTTCCTGGTCGGCCACTACTGGGAGACCCCGGAGGCCCGCGCCGCCTCCATCAAGGCCTTCCTGGTGACCAAGCTCGGTGACGTCCCCTTCCTCATCGGTCTGTTCGCCCTCGCCACCGACGCCGGCTCCTTCCGCATCACCAAGGTCCTGGGCACTGTCGCCAGCGGTGGACTCGACCACCCGACGTTGATCGCCCTGCTGCTCCTGGCGGGCGTGGCGGGCAAGTCGGCGCAGTTCCCGCTGCACACCTGGCTTCCCGACGCGATGGCGGGCCCGACGCCCGTCTCCGCGCTGATCCACGCCGCGACGATGGTCGCCGCCGGTGTCTACTTCATCGCCCGTCTCCTCCCGGTCTTCGAGGCCTCCCAGGCCGCGATGGTCGTCCTTGCCGTCATGGCCGCCGTCACGATGCTCGGCTCGGGGCTCGCCGCGCTTGCCCAGGACGACATCAAGCGCGTCCTCGCCTACTCGACGATCGGGCAACTCGGCTACATGACCGGCGCCCTCGCCGTCGGCGACCGCGGAGCCGCCGTCTTCCACCTCCTGTCCCACGGCGCCTTCAAGGCGCTGCTGTTCCTGGCGGCCGGCGTGATCATCCACGCCGCCGGCACCAACTCGCTGGCCGCCATGTCCCGCATGCGGAACCTGCGCGACCGCGTCCCCGACGCCTACTGGACGATGACCGTGGCGCTTCTCGCGCTCGCCGCGATCCCGCCCTTCAGCGGCTTCTTCTCCAAGGAGACCGTCCTCGGCGCCGCCGAACACGTCACCTCCGGCCACACCGAGCACGCCCCCGGCGCCGCGGGCTGGGTCGTCCTCGTCGCGGGAATGCTCACGGCCCTGCTCACCGCGGCGTACGCGATGCGCCTGTGGCTGCTGGCCTTCCACGGCCGGGGGGCCGAGGCACCCGACCACGGTCGCCAGCCGCTCACCATGACCGCCGTGTTGTGGGCGCTCGCGGTCCCGTCCCTCGCCCTCGGCGGGTTCGCCTTCCGCGTGCTGCCCGACTGGTTCGACGGCCGCGACCTCACCCCGACCCTGACCACGTCCGTCCTCGGGACGGGTGTGGCCCTGGTCGGCGGCATCGTCACCTACGCCGCCTGGCGGCACACCACCGCCCTCGCGACCCGCGTCCCCCTGGGCGCGGTCGCGGCCCACCCCGAGGGCGACGCCGCCCAGGTCGAGGCCGAGGCCATCGCCAGCCACGCGCCCGCGTACGGGGGAGTGGCCTACGCACCCGACCCGGCCGATCCCGGACGGCTGCTGCTCGGCCCGCTGCACCGGCATGCGGCCGTCGGCTTCCACCTCGACGCCGTGTACGCGGCCCTCTTCGTCCGCCCGGTTCAGGCCGGAGCAAGTCTCGTCCGATTCCTGGACCGCGAGGTCGTCGAGACCTACGTACGTGGTGCGGGCGCCCTGCCCCGCGTGCTGGGGGCGGCCGTACGCCGCGCCCAGACCGGCAATGTGCAGACCTATGTGAGCGCGCTGCTCGCCGGCACCGTCGTCCTGGCGGTCGCCGTCCTCCTCGTCGCCACGGGAGCGTGAGCAGGCGTGATCGATATCAACGAGTCCGTGATGCCGTTCCTTCTGGCATTCGTCGTCGTCGGCCCGCTCCTCGGCGCCGCCGCCGCTCTCCTGCCCGCCCCACCCGGGCTGAAGGGGAAGTCGCCCGAGCAGGCCGTGCTCCGCCACGGCGTGACCGTGACCGGCGCGGTCCTCATTGCCGCGGTCGTCCTCGCGCTCGGCTTCGACCACGACCACCCGTCGAAGATGCAGGCCACGACCGACATCAGCTGGATCCCCGCACTCGACGTGCGGATCCACCTCGGCATCGACGGCATCTCACTCCCCCTTCTGGTCCTGACCGCGCTGCTGACCTTCCTCTGCGCGCTCTACTCGTACTTCAAGATGCCTGCGGGCCCGACCCCGAAGGCGTTCGTCGCACTGCTGCTGGTCCTCGAGTCCGGAACCCTCGCGAGCTTCGCCGTCCTCGATCTGCTGCTGTTCTTCCTCGCCTTCGAGATGGTCCTCATCCCGATGTACTTCCTCATCGCCCGCTGGGGCGGCGAGGGCAGGACCCAGGCCGCCTGGCGATTCATCCTCTACACGCTGCTCGGTTCGGTCGTCATGCTGCTCGGCCTGCTCCTGATCGGGATCAAGGCCGGCACATTCGACATGGTGGCACTCGCCACTGACAACGGCCGGTCGCTGACCACATCCGTGCAGGTCATCGCGGTTCTGGCGATCGGGATCGGCCTCGCGGTCAAGACGCCGATGTGGCCGCTGCACAGCTGGCTGCCCGACGCACACACCGCCGCGCCGACCGTCGGCTCGGTCCTGCTGGCCGGCGTCCTGCTGAAGATGGGTACGTACGGATTCGTCCGGATCCTGCTCCCGATCGCGCCGGACGGCTTCCGCACCTTCGCGCCCTACCTCGCCGCCTTCGCCGTCGTCGGGATCATCTACGGATCCCTGGCCTGCCTGGCCCTCGCCAAGCAGGGCGCGAAGGGCGACCTCAAGCGCCTCATCGCCTACTCCTCCGTCGGCCACATGGGCTTCGTCCTGCTCGGCATCGCGACCATGACCCCGACCGGCGTGAACGGCGCCCTGTTCGCCAACATCGCCCACGGCCTCATCACCGGCCTCCTCTTCTTCCTGGTCGGCGCGCTGAAGGACCGTACGGGCACGACCGACCTCGACACCCTCGCCGAGGAGACCGGCGCCGCCCTCTACGGCAAGGCCCCGCGCCTCGGCGGCCTGCTCGCCTTCGGCGCGGTCGCCTCGCTCGGCCTGCCGGGCCTCGCAGGGTTCTGGGGCGAAATGCTGGCGCTCTTCGGCGCGTTCGAGCCCGCCGCCGACCTCAGCCGCCCCGCGTTCCTCACCTTCATGTCGATCGCCGCCTTCGGCACTCTCCTCACGGCCGCGTACATGCTCGTCGTGGTCCGCCGCGTCTGCATGGGCTCCGTACCGCAGGAAGCGCCGCAGCTCGCCGACGTCCACACATACGAGTTCGCGGCCTGGACCCCGCTCGTCGCCCTCACCGTCGTAGCAGGCCTGTGGCCGAAGGCTCTCCTCGGCCTGACCGACCCGGCCGTGCAGCAGCTCCTCGCAGGAGGCACCCGATGAGCTCCCTGGCCCAGCCACTGGCCGAGAACCTCGTCCAGTCCGTCGACTGGCTCGCCATCGCGCCGCCCACCCTCGTCGCGGTCGTCGGACTCGTCGTCCTCGTCGCCGACCTGTTCGTCGGCGACACCAGGAAGGCTCTCCTCGGCTGGGCGTCGGTCGTCGGCCTCGCCGCCTCCGTGCTTCTGCTGCTGCCCCTCCTGGACGGCGACCGCAGCACCTTCTGCGTCAACGGCACGCACGCGTGCAGCTACACCGCGGACCGTTTCACCCTGGTCATCCAGTTCCTGGTCCTCGGCGGTGCCCTCCTGGCCGCCCTCCTGTCGGTGACAGCCCTGAAGGACGCCGACAAACAACTCCCCGAAGGGGAGTACTGGTTCCTCCTGCTCTCCTCCGCGGCCGGCGCCGCCCTCCTGCCCGCCTCCCGCGACCTGGCGACCCTGATCGTCGCCCTGGAGGTCGCCTCCCTGCCGGCCTTCGCCCTCGTCGGTATCCGGCACGGCGACAAGAAGTCCTCCGAAGCGGCCCTGAAGTTCTTCCTGTCGTCGGTCACCGCGACCGCCGTCAGCCTCATGGGCATCAGCTTCGTGTACGCCTCCACCGGCACCCTCTACCTCACCCAGGTCGCCGACCGCATCCAGCACGTCGACGGCCAGCTCCACACCCTCGCCCAGACGGGCGTCGTCCTCACCCTGGTCGGCTTCGCCTTCAAGACAGCCGCCGTGCCCTTCCACTTCTGGGTTCCCGACACCTACGTAGGAGCCCCGCTCCCGATCGCCGCCTACCTCTCGGTCGTCGGCAAGGCGGTCGGCTTCTCCGGCCTCATCCTCGTCACTGTCGTCGCCTTCCCGTCCTACGCCGACGTCTGGGGCCCGGCGCTCGCGGCGCTGGCCGCGCTCACCATGACCGTCGGCAACGTCGGCGCCCTGCGCCAGCAGGCCACGCGCGCGTACAGCGCGGTACGGCTGCTCGCCTGGTCGTCGGTCGGCCAGGCCGGCTACCTCCTCGTACCGATCGCCGCAGCCGCCTACTCCGACGACGCCGAGCACTCGATCGGCTCCACGGTCGCCTACGCCCTCATGTACGCGGCCGTGAACCTCGGTGCCTTCGCGGTGGCGGCACTGGTGGGTCGCACCAGGTCCGCGAACCGCATCACGGACTACCGCGGGCTTTACGCGAGGAACCCTCTGGCAGCCCTGCTGCTGGCCTTCTTCCTGCTCTGCCTGGCCGGACTCCCTCCGGGCATCATCGGCCTCTTCGCCAAGGTCACCGTGTTCTCGGCAGCGGTCGACGCGGGACTCGGCTGGCTGGCCGTGGTCATGGCCGTCAACGTCGTCATCGCGCTGTTCTACTACCTCCAGTGGACGGCACTGCTCTTCCGCGCCCCTGAGGGCGAGCCCGTCAAGCACCACCTCCCGGCACCCCTCACCGCGGCGATCACCCTCACCGGTGTCATCGGCGTCGCCCTCTCCGGTGCACCCCAGCTGGTCCTGCACTTCGCAGACACAGCCCTTTTCTGAGCCGCCGTCGGCCGTCCGGGACCTCCATCACCCGGACGGCGCATGCACGTGGCCGTACGCACAAGGGAACTAGTGGCCCTCGCCTGGCGTTGACCAGTACGGGAGGGTCCACTGGACGTGACACCACGGCACCGGTGGCATCGGAGAGACAAGCAAGATCCGCAAGCAAAGGGTTCCCCTGCTGCACGACTTGGAGGGCGTACCGTGCACCGCCGGCACAACGGGCTAAGGACCGCAGTTCTCCTCGGAGGACTGTCCGCCCTCATCATCGTCATCGGCAGTTTCTTCGGCCGAATGGGGCTCGTCGTAGCGGTTGTGATCGCCCTGGGCACGAACGCGTACGCGTACTGGAACAGCGACAAGCTGGCGCTACGCGCGATGCGCGCCCGGCCGGTCAGCGAGTTCGAGGCACCGGTCCTGTACCGCATGGTCCGCGACCTCTCCACCCAGGCCCGCCAGCCCATGCCGCGCCTGTACATCTCTCCGACGGAAGCGCCGAACGCCTTCGCGACGGGCCGCAACCCGCGCAATGCCGCGGTGTGCTGCACGGAAGGCATCCTGCGCATCCTGGACGAGCGCGAACTGCGCGGCGTCATCGGCCACGAGCTCAGTCACGTCTACAACCGCGACATCCTCATCTCGTCGGTCGCCGGCGCCCTCGCCTCCGTGATCATGTTCCTGGTCAACTTCGCCTGGCTGATCCCGATCGGCCGCTCCGACGACGATGACGGTCCCGGCATCCTCGGCCTGCTGCTCATCATGATCCTGGGCCCGCTCGCGGCGACCGTCATTCAACTGGCCATCAGCCGCTCCAGAGAGTACGAGGCCGACGCGTCCGGCGCCCAGCTGACCGGCGACCCCCTCGCGCTCGCCAGTGCCCTGCGCAAGCTCGAAGCCGGCACCAAGCAGCTCCCGTTGCCGCCCGAGCCGCGCATCGAGACCGCGAGCCATATGATGATCGCGAACCCCTTCCGCCCTGGCCAGGGACTCTCCAAGATGTTCTCGACGCATCCGCCGATGGCGGAGCGCATTGCCCGGCTCGAGAAGATGGCAGGTCGCCACCAGTGAAAACCATTCTGAACGTCATTTGGCTCGTCCTGAGCGGATTCTGGCTGTTTCTCGGTTACCTGGCCGCCGGCATCCTGCTCTGCATCACGATCATCGGTATCCCGTTCGGTATCGCGGCTTTCCGCATCGGCGTCTACGCCCTGTGGCCCTTCGGGTACACGACGGTCGAGCGCCGCGACGCCGGCGCGCCCTCCTGCATCGGCAACGTTCTGTGGCTGATCCTGGCGGGCTGGTGGCTCGCGCTCACGCACATCGTCACCGGTCTCGCCCTGTGCATCACGATCATCGGTATCCCGTTCGGCATCGCCAACTTCAAGCTGATCCCGGTCTCGCTGCTGCCGCTCGGACGCGAAATCGTGCGCACGGACGAGCCGTTCGCGATGCGCTGACCGACTGAGCAGACGAAAAGGTGGGGGCGGCCCGTCCGGCCCCCACATCCGGCTCACCGCGCCCTTCGGAGCCCGGAGGTTTTCCACAACCCGGCGGTTGTCCACAGGCCGGCCCGATTGTCAGTGCCGCCTTGCATCATGAACCCATGACCGAGAACGAGCAGTTGCTGGCACGGGTGACAGCCAAGGCGCACAACACCCGTCCCTGGGGCTGGACTTCCCTGCCCGAGCCCATCGACGCGGCCACCCTGACCCGCGCCGAGGCCGCCCTGGGTTTCGCCCTGCCCCCGCTGCTCGCGGACCTCTACCTGCGCGTCGGAGACGGCGGATTCGGCCCGGAGTACGGCGTGTTGCCCCTGCTCGACAGCCCGCCCGCCGGCGAGCCCGCAGCCGTAGTGCAGTATCTCGCCAACCGCGAGAGCGGCCGCAGGGATCCCGACTGGCCCTGGCCCGAAGGCGTCCTGCCGATATCCCACTGGGGATGCGCCATGTACGCGTGCGTGGACTGCCGCTCCCCGGAAGCGACGGTCCTGCTCTTCGAACCCAACCCCGGTGACCCCGACCGGGCCTGGTTCGTGGACAACCCCGGTCTCGCGGACTGGCTGCGCGCCTGGGTCGACGGCACGGGCTGGTACGACGAGATGGACGACGACTTCCAGATGGCCCCGTGGACCGACTTCCGGATAGGTACGACCGAGGCGCGCGCCTCCTGACAGCGCGGCCCAGCTCGTACGGCTGCGTGGACGACGGCATTTCTCCGGCACCGCGGGCCAGTCGATTGCAGGAGACGCCGAACCGTGTGCGCGGGTCGCGCCCCGCGCGCCCTACGCCCCTTGCCGCTCGGCAACCCACCGCCGTACGCCGTACGCGACCACACCCACCGCCAGCACACCTGCCCCCACGACAACCGAAATCCCCGGCAGGGAGAACGCCAACACCACGCACCCGGCCAGCCCCACCACCGGCAGCACTCGCGTCGCCGGAGCCGGGCTCAGTGTCCAGGCCGAGGCGTTGGCCACGGCGTAGTACGCCAGCACACCGAAGGAGGAGAACCCGATCGCGCCCCGTACGTCCACCGTGGCGGCCAGGGCGACGACCACCGCACCCACGGCCAGCTCGGCCCGGTGCGGCACCTGGAAGCGCGGATGCACGGCTGACAAGGCGTGGGGCAGATGCCGGTCCCGGGCCATGGCCAGCGTCGTCCGCGAAACACCCAGGATCAGGGCGAGCAGCGAACCCAGCGCGGCCACGGCAGCACCGACGCGGACCACCGGTGCCAGCCCCGGCACCCCCGCCGCCCGCACCGCGTCGGCCAGCGGAGCGCTCGCGTGCCCGAGACCGTCCGCCCCAAGCACGGAAAGGACAGCCACCGCCACGGACACGTACACCATCAGCGCGATGCCCAGGGCCAGCGGGATCGCGCGGGGGATGGTGCGCGCCGGATCCCGCACCTCCTCGCCGAGGGTCGCGATGCGCGCGTACCCGGCAAACGCGAAGAACAGCAGCCCGCCCGCCTGCAGTACCCCTCCCACGCCCCCCGAGGCACCGACGTCCAGCCGTCCGGCGTCGGACGCCCCGGACCCCAGACACACGACCACCACACAAGCGAGGACAGCCAGCACCACCGCCACGATCACCCGCGTCAGCAAGGCGGACTTCTGGATGCCGCCGTAGTTCACCGCGGTCAGTGCCACCACGGCCGCGACCGCCACGGCGTGCTCCTGCCCCGGCCAGACGTACGCCCCCACAGTGAGCGCCATCGCCGCACAGGAGGCCGTCTTCCCGACCACGAACGACCAACCCGCGAGATAACCCCAGAACTCCCCGAGCCGCTCGCGCCCGTACACATATGTGCCGCCCGAGGCCGGATACAGCGCGGCCAGCCGGGCCGACGCCGTGGCGTTGCAGTAGGCGACCAGGGCGGCGACCGCGAGGCCGAGCAGAAGCCCGGACCCGGCCGCCCGTGCCGCGGGCCCCAGGGCGGCGAAGATCCCGGCCCCGACCATCGAGCCCAGCCCCACGATCACCGCGTCCCCGACTCCCAGGGTGCGACGGAGCTCGGAGGCGGGACCGGATCGTGTCATGTCCCGCACCCTACTGATCAGTGCAACCGAGGAATGCCATCGTGGCGTCCTGTTCATCAACAGAGCACCACAACCGTGCGACGCACAGCGGATCTTGACCGAATTCACACTGTCCGGAAAGTGCAGGCACAGTGCGGAAGGGCAGGTTCACGGCATGACCATCATCAGCTGGATCATCCTGGGGCTGTTGGCCGGAGCCATCGCCAAGTTCCTGCTGCCGGGCCGCGACCCGGGCGGCTTCATCGGAACGACACTCATCGGCGTCGCGGGCGCGTTCATCGGCGGCTGGATATCAGCCCGCTGGCTGGACCACCCGATCACGAAGAACTTCTACGACGGCGCGACATGGGCCGCGGCGATCGGAGGCTCGCTCGTCCTCCTGGTCGCCTACCGCATCCTGTTCGGCAACTCGCGCAACTGAGCACGAGCGAGCACGCCCCCGGACCGCAGCCAGCAGGCGAGAAGGGTGGGCACCCTCCAGGTGTCCACCCTTCCTCGTGGTCGCTGATCAGCGACTCCCAGTCAGCTGTTCACCGGTAGTTCACGAACTGCAGGGCGAAGTCGAAGTCCTTGCCCTTCAGGAGGGCGATGACTGCCTGCAGGTCGTCACGGCTCTTCGAGCTGACGCGCAGCTCGTCGCCCTGCACCTGGGCCTTGATGCCCTTCGGGCCCTCGTCGCGGATGATCTTCGCCACCTTCTTCGCGTTCTCCTGGGAGATGCCCTCCTCGATCGTCGCGAAGATCTTGTACTCCTTGCCCGAAAGCTGGGGCTCGCCCGCGTCCAGCGCCTTCAGCGAGATCCCGCGCTTGATCAGCTTGGACTGGAAGACGTCGAGGACGGCCTTGACCCGGTCTTCGGAGTTCGCCTCCATCAGGATCTTGTCGCCGGACCACGAGATCGAGGCACCCACGCCCTTGAAGTCGTAGCGCTGAGAGATCTCCTTGGCGGCCTGGTTGAGGGCGTTGTCGACCTCCTGCCGCTCGACCTTCGAGACGATGTCGAAACTGGAGTCGGCCATGTCCTGTGGCTCCTTGTATCGGTGCGTAATGGGGGTGCGTACGGGTCCGTATCGGCGTACGTGGGGGCGGGCGCCGAGCCCGGCGTGGTCCCGGGCCGCATCCGGACAAGCCTAGCCACCCGCGGTCCTCCGGGAGCAGATCAATCGGGTGGCGAAGCACCCCTCGGCATCGGGTATTGTTTACGTCGTTGCCAGGGAGCACCGCCGAAAAGCGGTTCGACCGGCAGCAACCCCGGCGGTGTGCCCGAGCGGCCAAAGGGAGCAGACTGTAAATCTGCCGGCTCAGCCTTCCCAGGTTCGAATCCTGGCGCCGCCACGCTGAGAGAGACCCCCTCCATTTCTGCGGAGACGCAGAGCGGAGGGGGTCTCTTCGTGTATGCGGCGATCTCCCCGCAGCGCTCGTCTCCGACGCCCCATCTCCCAACGTACGGAAGGTCTTTGATCATGCGCCGTTACGTTCTCACCGGTACGCCCGGTGCGGGTAAGACGTCGATTCTGCGGTGTCTGGGTGAGCTTGGTTACGGGGTCGTCGAAGAGGCGGCGACCGCTGTCATCGCGCGGGAGCAGGCCCGGGGTGTGGACGCGCCGTGGACGGACGCGTCGTTCGTCGACGAGATCGTCGAGCTGCAGAGGCGGTGGCAGATCGCAGCCCCCGTCACCGGTTCCGTGCAGGTGTTTGACCGGTCGCCGGTCTGCACGCACGCGCTCGCCCGCTATCTGGGGCGCCCGGTGTCCAGGGCACTGGCCGCGGAGATCGAGCGGATCACCGGCGAGGGGATCTACGAACGTCAGGTGCTCTTCGTCCGCAATCTCGGGTTCTGCGAGCCCACCAGCGCCCGGCGGATCAGTTTCCAGGAGTCGCTGGTCTTCGAGCGGATCCACGAAGAGAGCTACCGCGCGTTCGGCTACGAGCTCATCGACATCCCCGCCGGCGATCTGGCTCAACGCGTTGCTGCGGTCAGTTCGACGATTTCGCGGCCCGATCCTTGAAACGGCCCGAGCCCGCCTCGTGGCGGCCCGAGCTGGCCTAGTGCCGGCCCGAGTCAGCTTGCACGGTCCAGGTCCGCCTCGTGGCGGCCCGAGCCGGCCTAATACCGGCCCGAGTCAGCTCGCACGACCCGAGCCAGTTCCCGCCGACGCCGCGCCGAGGGGCGTACCGCCATGCAGCGCAGATACGCCCCTGCCCCTGGGCGGCGTCGATCCTCAACTACTCCCCGCCATGCACAAGTTCGATGTCGTGCTCGTCCACCCCGCCCCCCGACACGGAAACGGTCGCCGCCCGCGGCGGATACCCCGTCGCGATGACCGTGTACGCACCGCTGTCCAGGTCGGAGAAGGCGTACGCGCCGTCGAGACCGGTCCTGGTCGTCGCGACCACGTTGCCCGCGGCGTCGACCAGGGTCACCCGGGCGTCGCTCAGTGGCGTGCCCGCTCCGCGTACCGTGCCCCGGACGTGGGCGCCGGGGCGGAGTTCGACCTCGATGCGCGTGGTTCCGGCGCCGCCTATCTCGACGGGCAGGGCCAGCGGACGGTGCTTGGGAGAGTTGACGGCGAGCGTGACCGTCCCCGGCACCAGATCGGTGACGACGAACTCGCCCAGTACATCGGTCCGCCCGGTCGCCAGCACCTCCCCGCGCACGTCCGTCACGATCACCACGGCGTCGGCGACCGGCGCACCGCTGTCCGCGGACCGCACCAGACCGGCGAGGCCGCTGGTGCCGCTGAGCAGGACGTCGTACGAGACCGGCGCGTCGGTGACGACGAGCGTCGAGGCCTGCGGCTGATAGCCGTCGGCGGAGGCGATCAGGACGTACGAACCGTTGGCGGGCGCCTCGACGCCGTAGGAGCCGTCGGCCCGTGAGACGGACCGGCTCAGTTGCCTGCCGCCGAGTGAGATGAGCGTGACCGCGGCGCCGGTCACGGGGACGCGCTCCGCCCCGAGGACATGACCGCTCACCGGGATTCCGCCGCCGACGGAACCGCTCACGCCGGCCGGCTCGGCAGCCGTGACGGAAGCCGAAGCCGCCGTACGCTCGCGGCCGTCCAGCCCGGCGGCCGCTACGGAAGCCGACACCGCCGTACGCTCCCGCGCAGCTCCGCCGGGTCCCACACCCGCGACTGCCGGGGCCGACGTACCCCGCCCCTCCCTGCGTACACCAGCAGATGGCTCCTCGGCGGAAACCCCCTCCACGGCCCCCGCCCCCCGATGCCGCGGAATGAACGACGCCACAACAAAGGCAAGCAGCGCCGCCCCGCCCCCAATGGCAAGGACGGTCTTGAAGCCGTTCTCCGAGGGGAGGGCGACCCCGCCGAGGCTCGTGGTCATCTGCGACAGGATGACGCCGGCGACGGCGCTGGCGGTAGACGTACCGATGGACCGCATCAGGGTGTTGAGGCTGTTGGCCGCGCCCGACTGTGACGGCGGCACGGCGCCCATGATGAGGGCCGGCATCGCGCCGTACGTGAAGCCGATACCGGAACCGATGACGCAGGACACCAGCACGAACTGCCAGACCTCGGACATCAGCAGGATGTTCAGCCCGTAGCCCGCGGCCACGATGAGCGAGCCCAGCATCAGGCTGGCCTTCGGGCCCTTGGCCTTGGAGAGGGCCGCGGAGACCGGGGCGACGGCCATCATCACCAGGCCGGACGGGGCCATGACCAGACCGGCGGTGAGCAGCGACTTGCCGAGACCGTAGCCGGTCGCCTCAGGCAACTGCAGGAGCTGAGGAAGCACCAGGGACATCGCGAACATGCCGAAGCCGACGGCGATCGAGGCGAGGTTGGTGACCAGCACCTGGCGGCGGGCGGTCGTGCGCAGGTCGACCAGCGGCTGCTCGGTGCGCAGCTCGAACCACCCCCACAGCAGCAGGATCACGACGGACGCCCCGAACAGGCCGAGCGTGGTGCCGCTGTCCCAACCCCAGTCACCGCCCTTGGAGATGGGGAGGAGAAGGCAGACCAGTCCGGCCGCCATCCCGAGTCCGCCGACCACGTCGAAGCGGCCGCCCGTCCTCACCTTGGACTCGGGCACCACCGACACAACGAGCAGCAGGGCGACGACGCCCATCCCGGCCGAGCTCCAGAACAGCACGTGCCAGTCGAAGTTGTCGGCGATGAGGGCGGCGGCGGGCAGGCCCAACGCCGCTCCCACGCCGAGCGAGGCGCTCATCATCGCGGTGGCCGAACCCAGCCGTTCGGCGGGCAGTTCGTCCCGCATGATGCTGATGCCGAGCGGGATCACACCGCCGGCCATGCCCTGCAGCACCCGTCCGACGATCATCGGGGTGAGCGAGTCGCTGAGGGCGGCGGTCACCGACCCCGCGATCAGCAGGACCAGGCTGGTCAGGAGCATGCGGCGCTTGCCGTACATGTCGCCGAGCCGCCCCATCATAGGGACGGCCACGGCGGCGGCGAGCAGCGTGGCGGTGACGGCCCAGGCGGTGTCGGACGCCGGGGCGTTCAGGAGTTTCGGCAGCTCCGGGACGATCGGGATCACCAGGGTCTGCATCAGCGAGACCACGATCCCGCCGAAGGCCAGGACCGCTACGACGGCGTTGGCCCGCGGCGCTGCGGACACCGCCTCGTCGTCGGCGGGTCGGGGAAGTGCGTGGGACATCGGTCGGCCTCCGTGGGCGTGGGGCATCGGGTGTGCGCGACATCCTCAAGTTAAGTCAGTTGATTGACTTAAGCAAGGTCGATCGGAACGCGCCCGGTCGGATTTCGTAGGGGCGCAGTGAAGACTTCGGGACGCCGGGGTACGTACGACGACATGGGACGGATCGACTACCTCCACGACCCCGACGCCCCGCCCGCCAACTCGGTGGTGCCCGCCGTCGTGGCGTTCGTGCAGAACGAGGCGGGGCAGGTGCTCATGGTCCGCCGTTCCGACAACGGCCGCTGGGCACTGCCCGGAGGCGGCCACGAGGTGGGGGAGTCCATCGCCGACACCGTGGTGCGCGAGGTCTGGGAGGAGACCGGCATCGAGGCCGAGGTCGTCGGCCTCACCGGGATCTACACCGATCCCGGGCATGTCATGCGGTACGACGACGGCGAGATCCGCCAGCAGTTCAGCATCTGCTTCCGCGCGCGCCCCACCGGCGGCGAACTCCGACCGAGCGGCGAAACACCCCAGGTCCGCTGGGTTGCCCCCACCGACCTGCCCGGACTGGACATCCACCCGACGATGCGCCTGAGGATCGACCACGCGATGGACCCGACGCGGACGTCCCCCTACATCGGCTGACCGCAGGTCTCACACCGTCGCCCGGGGCACACTGGCCCCATGTCCACTCGCCGCAGACGCTGCCCCGAATGCCGTCGCGAGATCGCCGTCGTCGCCGGACGCTTCGCACGGCACGACCCGCCCGGCGCGCGCGAGAACGGCGTGCTCGTCTCCTGTCCCGGCTCGCGCCGCCAGGCCCAACTCGACGCCGCCCAGCCGTCGTTGGACGGATACGTTGTCCCCGAGATCCCCGGCCAACTGCCCCTGTTCTAGGAACGGCCCGACCACCTCTACGGTTCCCGCGGATCCGTCCGCACGTCCATCCGTGTCACCAGCCCGTCCCCGCCGAACCGGTACACGTGCTCGACCGTCCCCTCCGCCCACCGGTCGCCGGACGCGTCCCGCATCCCGGGCCGTACGGTCGCCACCACGCCCTCGCCGTCCTCGTGGAGCCGCACCCCCTCCAGCCGTACGAGAGGATGCCCGGCCGCGAACTGCCGTGCCCAGTAGGCGCGTACCGCCTCGCGACCATGCAGCCGGACCCCGTCCAGGACGTTCGGCCAGTCCACGTCCGGCGCCAGACACAGCAGTACGAAGGCGTCGCGCTCGTCGGTGGAGAAGACCTCGTACATCCGCCGCAGCAGGGCCTCCTGAGCGGCCGGAACCCCCTCGCCGGCCACGCTCAGTTCCCGGCCACGGACTTGACCGCCACCGACACCGGCGTCGACCCGCCGACCAGCTCCAGGGTCAGACCGGCCGTCGCCGTCGTGTCCACCAACTCCGCGAGTACGGCAGCCACGTCGTCGCGGGGGACCGCACCGCGGCCGGTGTGGGCCTCCAGCCGTACGAGGCCCGTGCCGGCGTCGTTCGTCAGCATGCCGGGGCGCAGGATCGTCGCGTCCAGGGCGTCCAGCCGCAGCACGTGCGCATCGGCCTCGCCCTTCGCACGCAGGTACACGTCGAAGATGTCGTCCCCCTGGTGCGCGGGATCGGCGCCCATCGACGAGACGACCACGTGGCGTCGTACGCCCGCCCGAACTGCCGCGTCCGCGAACAGGATCGCTGCCCCCTTGTCCACGGTGTCCTTGCGGGCCGCCCCGCTGCCCGGACCCGCACCCGCGGCGAAGACCGCCGCGTCCGCGCCCTGCAGATGCGCCGCGACCTCCTCGACCGAGGAAGACTCCAGATCCAGCAGGACCGGTTCGGCACCGGCCTCCCGCAGGTCGTTGCCCTGTTCGGCGTGACGGATGATTCCCGCGACCTCGTCCCCGCGCGCGGCGAGCAGTCGCTCCAGCCGCAGCGCGATCTGACCATGACCACCAGCGATGACAATGCGCATGTTTCCGACCGTACGCCCGGACGGCCGCATCCGCCGCACGACTTGAGCCACGCATCAGGGCGCACAGGCACAGTGCTTGCGCCGTAGGTGCGCCTCGGCAGTCCGCACTCTCCCGGAGTGCGCGCCCCGCGCACGAGTTACTGCCGCGCCCCGCTCAACCCGCGCCCTTCACGACAGCTCTCCCCGGCCCTGCCGAGGCAGCCCCAGTTCCGCCGCCGCGGCCGAGTTGCAGTACTCCCGTACCGCGCTCGTCCGCGCCACCACCCGGCCCCGGTGCACGACGATCCGGCTGTACGCCAGGGACAGCGCCCCCGCGAGCCGGTCCCCGCGTACCGCCAGCAGTTCGGCCGGGAAGCCCGCCTCCACCCGTACCTCGGGCAGGCCGAGTGCCGCTCGTGCCGATGTGCTCACCGCGTCGTAGGCGTCCTCGGGCCGCAACCCGTACCGGGAGGCCAGCAGGTAGGCCGCCTCGAGGGGGTCGCCGCGGCCGACCGGGTTGGACACGTCGCGCAGGGCGCCGCTGCCCGCGGCCACCCGTACGCCGGCCGCGCGCAGCAGCCGTACCGGAGCCGTGTCGGACCGGTCGGTGGGGCCGCAGCCGCCCTGGGGGAGGCACACCACCGTCACCCCGGCTGCCGCGAGTTGGTCGGCGGTGCGGTGGGCCGTGGCGCCGGGCAGCCGGCCGAGGCCGCCGCACGGACCGAGCGTCACCCCGGGACGCAGCCCGCCGGCCATCGCGGCGATACGGCCGAGACGGGCCGGGTCGGCGGCATCGGTGTGCAGGTCGACGGGGCAGCCGTGTTCGGAGGCGACCTCCAGGACCGCCTCCACGTATCCCGTCGGATCGGGGTCGAGATCCGGGCAGCCGCCCACCACGGACGCACCCATCTTCACCGCGTCCCGCAGCATCGCGAGCCCGTCCGCCCCGGCAACACCGGTCAGTACCCGCGGCATCGCCACCGAGGTCAGCTCCGTCAGCCCGCGCAGCGCACGCCGCGCCTGCAGTACGGCGACCAGCGCGCCCAGCCCCTGGACGTCACCCACGCGCACGTGTGCCCGCAGCGCGGTCGCCCCGTGCCCCAGCTGCAGCAGCGCCGCCTCCGTGGCCCGGCGCTGCACGTCCGGGGGGTCGTAGGAGGCCGGGCCGTCGCCGTCCGCCGACAGGGCGGTGTCCCCGTGCGCGTGCGGTTCGGCCGGTGCCGGCAGCAGCAGATAGCCGCTGAGGTCCACGCGCGCGCCGCAGTTCGCCATTGCGCCCGCCGCCAGGCTGCCTGCCGTGCCGACCGCCTCGATGCGCCCGCCGCCGAGCCGTACGTCCACGGTCCTGCCGTCGGTCAGCTGTGCCCCGCACAGCAGCAGGGCTGCCGGGTCGCCCGCCTGTCCCGAGGGACCGGACGAACCCGAGGAGCCGGACGAGGACGACGACGAGTGGGGCGGCTGCGGCTGGCTGTCGGGCATCGCGCTCCAGGGGCTCGGGCGGGGCTGCGCAGGGGGACGCAAGATCACGCAGAGTGAGTCGAGCCTAGGCTGGCGATCCCCCCGTGTCGGGGAGGAGCGCAATAGTCGTACCGGTGTGGTCCGTCGTACGGAAGAGGTCTCGCCGACTCGTGGGAGAGCCGGGCGACGAGCCGTAACCAGGGCCGCGCCGGACCGTGGAACAGGCCGGGACGGGGGCCGCGAAACGGATTTGGGTGAACGGCGGCCGAGCGTGTAATGTCTTCATCGCTCGCCCCAATAGCTCAGTCGGCAGAGCGTCTCCATGGTAAGGAGAAGGTCTACGGTTCGATTCCGTATTGGGGCTCTGGTGCGTGAGGTTCCCGTCGTGAGACGGGAACGGATCGCATCACAGCGGTGTAGCTCAGTCGGTAGAGCAAGCGGCTCATAATCGCTGTGTCACCGGTTCAAGTCCGGTCACCGCTACTGACAGTAGCCGATTGTGGGGTCGGTCCTTCGATCGGCTACTCTTCTATGCGTTAAACCATCCCATCCGTTCGTCAAGGAGCACTCACGTGGCTGCCACCGACGTCCGCCCGAAGATCACGCTGGCCTGCGTGGAGTGCAAGGAGCGGAACTACATCACCAAGAAGAACCGGCGTAACAACCCGGACCGTCTTGAGATGAAGAAGCACTGCCCGCGTTGCAACGCGCACACCGCGCACCGCGAGACGCGATAAAACAGGCTCGTACGCGAGGCCGCCCCCACTAGTCGGGGGGCGGCCTCGCGTCGTTTCGGCCCCGGTTACCGACCGGTTCCGGCCGATTACAGGCCACCCGGAGCAGACAGACCAGGCAGACATCAGGAGGTGCCGAGCCATGGCGCTCGACCAGTCCTTCGTGGGGCGTAGCTACCCGCCCACCGAGCCCTACGAGGTGGGCCGCGAGAAGATCCGTGAGTTCGCCGAGGCCGTGGGGGACCCCAACCCGGCGTACACGGACCCGGAGGCCGCCAAGGCGCTCGGCCACCCCGATGTGATCGCCCCGCCGACCTTCGTGTTCTCGATCACCTTCAGGGCCGCGGGACAGGTCGTCCAGGACCCGCAACTCGGCCTGGACTACAGCCGCGTCGTGCACGGCGACCAGAAGTTCGCCTACGTCCGCCCGGTGCGCGCCGGCGACCGGCTCACCGTCACCTCGACCATCGAGGCCATCAAGTCCCTGGCGGGCAACGACATCCTGGACATCCGCGGCGAGGTCCACGACGAGGCGGGCGAGCACGTCGTGACCGCCTGGACGAAGCTGGTCGCGCGTGCGGCAGAGGAGGCGTGAGGAACCGATGACGGCGAAGATCGCATACGACGACGTCGAGGTCGGCACCGAACTGCCCGCCCGTACCTTCCCCGTGACGCGCGCCACGCTCGTCCAGTACGCGGGCGCCTCCGGGGACTTCAACCCGATCCACTGGAACGAGAAGTTCGCCAAGGAGGTCGGGCTGCCGGACGTCATCGCGCACGGCATGTTCACCATGGCCGAGGCGATCCGGGTGGTCACCGACTGGACCGGCGACCCGGGCGCGGTCGTCGAGTACGGCGTCCGCTTCACCAAGCCCGTCGTCGTCCCGAACGACGACCAGGGCGCCGTGATCGAGGTCAGCGCCAAGGTGGCCGCCAAGCTCGAAGACAACACGGTCCGAGTGGACCTCACGGCGACCAGCGCCGGCCAGAAGGTGCTGGGCATGTCGCGGGCGGTCGTACGCCTGGGCTGAGAGCCGAACAAGGCCGGATGTAAGGGGCGCTCGCAATTAGCGAGCGCCCCTTACGCATGACTCATACGACCGCCGTCGACCGCTGGTGACAGTGCCCCTTGACTTAGTTAGTGATTGAGTACTAACTTACTCGCATGGCCAGGATGAGCGCAGAAGAGAGGCGCGAGAGCGTCATTCGTGCGGCGACCGCGGAGTTCGCCCGTGGCGGGTACTACGGCACGTCGACGGAGGCGATCGCCAAGCGCGTCGGTGTCTCGCAGCCGTATCTCTTCCGGCTCTTCCCCGGCAAGAAGGCACTCTTCCTCGAGGTGGCCAAGCGGTGCACGGAGGACGTCATCCGCACCTTCGAGGAGGCCGCCAAGGGACTGAAGGGCGAGGAAGCCCTGCACTCCATGGCGAACGCGTACACCAAGCTCATCGTCGACCGCCCCGAGCGGCTGCTGATGCAGATGCAGATGTACGTCACCGTGGGCGCCGCCGAGCAGGCCGGTGACCACGAGCTCGGCGAGGAGGTCCGCGCCGGCTGGATGCGACTGTGGGACACGGTTCATCTGCCGCTCGGTGCCGACATCGACGAGACGACGACGTTCATGGCGTACGGGATGCTCATCAACTGCCTGGTGGCGATGGGCTTTCCTCCCGAGCACCGGGTCTGGGAAGGGCTCTACCCCGAAGCGCGGCTCAAGGGCCGGCTGGAGGCGTAGCCCACCGAAGAAAAGGCACCGCAATCGCCTTTTCATGACCGCGGAAGTTAGTCATCAATAACTAACCTGCAAACGGAACGATCACCCTCTGGGGGAGCGATGTCACAGCAGACAGCACGTCGCGGGGGAACCGTCTGGGCCCTCGTCATCACCAGCGTCGCCGGTTTCATGGCGGCCCTCGACAACCTGGTCGTCACCACCGCCCTGCCCTCCATCCGCAAGGACCTGGGCGGAGCCCTGGGCGACCTGGAATGGACGGTCAGCGCCTACACGCTCACCTTCGCCGTCCTCCTGATGTTCGGCGCGGCACTCGGCGACCGCTTCGGCCGCCGCCGCCTCTTCCTCGTAGGCCTCACCGTCTTCACCGGAGCGTCCGCCGCCGCGGCCATGGCGACAGGCATCAACAGCCTCATCGCAGCCCGTGCGATACAGGGCGTGGGCGCGGCAATCATGATGCCCCTCACCCTCACCCTGCTGACCGCAGCCGTACCGGCCGCGAAGCGCGGAATGGCATACGGCATCTGGGGCGCGGTCAACGGCCTCGCGGTGGCCTCCGGCCCCCTGATCGGCGGCAGCCTCACCGAGCACGTCTCCTGGCACTGGATCTTCTGGCTGAACGTCCCCCTCGGCATCGCCCTGCTGCCCCTGGCCCGCCTGCGCCTCGCCGAGTCCCACGGCACCGGCGCCCCGCTCGACATCCCCGGCACCCTGCTCGCCAGCGGCGGCCTCTTCGGAATCGTCTACGGCCTGGTCCGCGGCCCCGCCGACGGCTGGACCGCCTCCCTCGTCCTGACCGGCCTGTTCGCCGGAGCGGCACTGCTCGTCGGCTTCGTCCTCTACAGCACCCGCGCCAAGAACCCCATGCTTCCGATGCGGCTGTTCCGCTCCAGGGCCTTCTCCGGCATCAACGCAGCGAGCCTGCTGATGTTCTTGGGAATGTTCGGCTCGATCTTCCTCCTGAGCCAGTTCATGCAGGGCGTCCTCGGCTACTCGCCCACCCAGGCGGGCCTGCGCATGCTGCCCTGGACCGGCATGCCGATGCTCGTCGCCCCGATCGCCGGCATCCTGTCCGACCGCATAGGCGGCCGCCCCGTAGTCGCCACCGGCCTCTTCCTCCAGGCCGCCGGCCTCGGCTGGATGGCCACCGTGGTAGCCCCCGGCGTCTCCTACGCCGCCCAGCTCCCCGCCCTGATCATCAGCGGCATCGGCATGGCCCTGTACTTCGCCCCCGCCGCCAACCTGGTCATGTCCAGCGTCCTGCCCAAGGAACAGGGCATAGCCTCCGGCGCCAACAACGCACTGCGCGAGGTGGGCGGAGCGCTCGGCATCGCCATCATGTCGTCGATCTTCTCGTCCCAGGGCGGCTACGAGTCCGCCCAGACCTTCGTGGACGGGCTCCAGCCCGCCTTGATCACCGGCTCGGCAGTGGTCGCCCTCGCAGCAGTAGCCGCCCTCCTGATCCCGAGGAGGCGCGCTGGGCAGACGGCGACATCGCAGTCGGCGGAGGAGGCGACGCCGGCACTGGAGCCGATCGCAGGCTGACCCACGACGACGAAACGGCTCCGCCCGAAAGGGCGGGGCCGTTTTCCTGTGCCCCTGCGCACGGGTTGAGGCAGAGGCGGTTCGCACGACTGCCCGCAGACTCGGCAGGCAGGTCGACGCACCCGCACCCGCCCACGGCGGAAAGGGGACGTGCCGGGAGGTGTCCGCCCGCAGCGGCCGGCGTCCCCCAAAGCACAGCCCCAACAACCAGCACCGCCGGACCGAGGACGGACACGCCCGGCGCGGCCCCGACCCCAGACGCACTGGCAGGCGCAACGCGCACCCCCACCCAGCCCGCGCAGGCCGCCGCAGGCATCGGCACCCCCCACCGGCGGCGTCTCGTACTCTTGAGCCCGTGCAGGAACGACACGACGCCCCTCTCGCCCCCCTGACCACCTTCCGCCTGGGCGGCCCCGCAACCCGCCTGATCACCGCCACCACCGACGCCGAGGTGATCGCAGCCGTGAGCGAGGCCGACGCCACCGGAACCCCGCTCCTACTGATCGGCGGCGGCTCGAACCTGGTCATCGGCGACAAGGGCTTCGCCGGCACCGCACTCGTCATCGCCACCAAGGGCTTCGAACTCGACGGCACAAACCTGGAACTCGCCGCCGGCGAGGTATGGACCGACGCCGTCGCCCGCACCGTGGAGGCAGGCCTCGCCGGCACCGAATGCCTCGCCGGCATCCCCGGTTCTGCCGGCGCAACCCCCATCCAGAACGTGGGCGCGTACGGCCAGGAGGTCTCCTCCACCATCACCGAGGTGATCGCATACGACCGCACCACCCGCCGAACGGTCACCATCCCGAACGCCGACTGCGCCTTCTCGTACCGCCACAGCCGCTTCAAGGCCGATCCCGACCGCCACGTGGTCCTGCGCGTCCGCTTCGAACTGGAGGACGCGGCCGGCCTCTCCGGCCCCATCAAGTACGCCGAAACGGCCCGAGCCCTCGGCGTGGAACCCGGCGACCGGGTCCCCCTCGCCGCCGCCCGCGAGACCGTCCTCAAGCTCCGCTCCGGCAAGGGCATGGTCCTGGACCCGGAGGACCACGACACCTGGTCGGCGGGCTCCTTCTTCACCAACCCGATCCTCACCGACGCCGACTTCACCGCGTTCCACGCGCGCGTGAAGCAGAAGCTCGGCGCCGACGCGGAACCCCCCGCGTACCCCGCAGGCGACGGCCACACCAAGACCTCCGCGGCCTGGCTGATCGACAAGGCGGGCTTCACCAAGGGTTACGGCACCGGCCCGGCCCGCATCTCCACCAAGCACACCCTGGCCCTCACCAACAGGGGCAACGCCACCACCGAGGACCTCCTCACCCTCGCCCGCGAGGTCGTCGCAGGGGTCCACGAGACCTTCGGAATCACGCTGGTCAACGAGCCGGTGACGGTCGGAGTGAGCCTGTAAGGGCGCCTCAGTAGGCCACACCCACCCCCTGCTTCACCGTCCCCGCATCGTCGAGCGCCGCCAGCATCGCGTGTGCCGCATCCGCGCGGGCGATGAAGCGGCCATCGGGCGGAAAGCCCCCGACGACCGTGCGGTAGGAGCCGGTGAGCGGCTTGTTCTGCAGCCGCGGCGGCCGTACGGACGTCCAGTCGGTGCCACTGCGCGCCAGCTCGGCCTCCATCTCCCGCAGATCCGCGTAGACGTCCCTGAGGATCGCGGAGACGATGCCCCGCGCGGCACGGTCGACCAACTTCGCGCCCTCCGGCTCGGGGCCGACCGGCCCGGCACTGACCACGACCAGCCGCAGCACGCCCTCCGCCTCCATCGCGCCCAGCACGACACGGGTCAGCCGGGCGGCCACCCCGGCGTCCTTGCGGCTGCGGGCGCCGAGCCCGGACAGGACGGCGTCGCGGCCTGCCACCGCACCCCGCACCGCCTCCGGGTCGGTCAGGTCGGCGCGGAACACCTCCAGCGCGTCGCCGGTGACGCCGAGCCGGGCCGGATCGCGGACCACCGCGGTCACCCGGTGGCCGGCGCCGAGCGCCTGACGCACGATCTCCCGGCCGATGCCGCCGGTGGCGCCGAAAACGGTGAGTTTCATGAGTACCCCCGCACTCGAGATAGGTGGGTGAGTATTCACTCACCCCTGCCTCCTCCTAGAGTGGGTAAGCACTCACCCACCCGTCAAGCCCGATTGGACGACACATGGAAACGAAGCCGGCCCGGGTCCGCATCCTCGATGCCGCTCACGAGCTGATGCTCACCGTCGGGCTGGCGAAGGCGACCACCAAGGAGATCGCCAAGGCGGCCGGCTGCTCGGAGGCCGCGCTCTACAAGTACTTCGCGAGCAAGGAGGAGCTGTTCATCCAGGTGCTCTCGGAACGCCTGCCCCGGCTGACTCCACTGCTCAGCAGCCTCGCCGCCGAGCCCGGCAGGGCCACGCTGGAGGAGAACCTCACCGAGATCGCCCGCCAGGCCGCCCTCTTCTACGAGCAGAGCTTCCCGATCGCCGCCTCGCTCTACGCCGAGACCCAGCTCAAAAGGCGCCACGACGACGCGATGCGGCAGATGGGATCGGGACCGCACAAGCCGATCCAGGGCCTGGACACATATCTGCGGGCAGAGCAGGAACTCGGCCGGGTCAGCCAGAACGCGGACACGTTCGCGGCCGCATCGCTCCTCCTGGGCGCCTGCGCGCAGCGGGCATTCGCCTACGACGCCACAGAGACCGGCACCAGACCGCCCGTGGACGAGTTCGCCACCCGCCTCGCCCGCACCCTGTTGAGCGGAATCTCCGTTGCCGACCACACCGCCGGTCCCCGACCCTGATGCCATGAGGCATCGCACATGCGCCTGAGACTGCACGAGTTCCGCCCCGGAACAGGCCCCTACGAACACCGCGTCGTCCAGCCCAGGCACCTCCTGCGGCACACCTCCCTGACCGCCCCCGACCCCATCGGCCTGCTGCTGGGCGACCACGACGGCCTGAACACCCTCGCCGGACTGTTCTCCTTCGCCGCCCACTCCCGCCACACGCTCGTCCATGTGCCGCTGCGCGACGGAGTCCCGCCCGACGAGGGCTGGGGCGAGCGGGTCGACCTCGTGCTGGCCCACCACACCCTCGGCCTGCGCCCCAGCCAGTGGCCCGAACTGCGCCGGAAACTACGCCGGGCCACCCCACTGACCGCCCGCACCGACGAGGCACGCACCGCCCGCGACGCGGCCTCCTGGCACGAGCGGCAGAAGCGCGCCGACGCCCGGGACGACCTGCGACACGCCACCCACGCCCGCACGTTCTTCCTCTTCGGCACCCGCGAGGTGTTCGCCGAGACCGCCATGGACTTCGCCCGCGCGGCGGGCTGGGGACCGCGTCAGAAGCGTGTCGCCGAAGGCCACTCGGCACTGATGGCGGGACTGCCGCTGATCCAGCCGCCCGGCGGCGGGCACCCCGTCGAGGTGCTGATCTGCTTCAAGGCCTATCCGCCGTACGCCCACTTCAGACGACCGGGCCGCTGAGCCACTCGTCGATCCCCGCCAGCAGCTTCGCGCTCACATCCTCCGGCGCCGCCGAAGCCCGCACCGACTGCCGGGCCAGTTCCGCCAACTCCTCGTCGGTGAAGCCGTGATGGCGGCGGGCGATGTCGTACTGGGCGGCCAGCCGGGACCCGAACAGCAGCGGGTCGTCGGCGCCCAGGGCCATCGGCACACCGGCCTCGTACAAGGTCCGAAGCGGCACGTCCTCGGGCTTCTCGTACACACCCAGAGCCACATTCGAGGCAGGGCACACCTCGCACGTGACCCCCCGCTCCGCCAGCCGCTTCAGCAGCCGCGGATCCTCCGCCGCCCGCACACCGTGCCCGATCCGGTTCGCGTCCAGGTCGTCGAGACAGTCCCGCACCGACGAGGGACCGGTCAGCTCGCCACCGTGCGGAGCCGACAGCAGCCCGCCCTCCCGCGCGATGTGGAAGGCACGGTCGAAGTCCCTCGCCATACCCCGGCGTTCGTCATTGGACAGCCCGAAACCGACCACACCCCGGTCCGCGTAGCGCACCGCCAGCCGCGCCAGCGTCCGCGCGTCCAGGGGGTGCTTCATCCGGTTCGCGGCGACCAGCACCCGCATGCCGAGCCCCGTGTCGCGCGAAGTGGTCTCCACGGCGTCCAGGATGATCTCCAGCGCCGGGATCAACCCACCCAGCCGAGGCGCGTACGACGTCGGATCGACCTGGATCTCCAGCCACCCCGAGCCGTCGCGTACATCCTCCTCCGCGGCCTCCCGCACCAGCCGCTGAATGTCCTCGGGCTGCCTGAGGCACGAGCGCGCCGCGTCGTACAGCCGCTGGAACCGGAACCAGCCCCGCTCGTCCGTGGCCCGCAGCTTCGGCGGCTCACCGCTGGTCAACGCCTCGGTCAGCGCATCGGGCAGCCGTACCCCGTACTTGTCGGCCAGTTCCAGCACGGTGGTGGGCCGCATCGAACCGGTGAAGTGCAGATGCAGATGGGCCTTCGGCAGCTCAGAGACATCACGTACACGCTCCATCCCAGGATCCTGCCGTACGTCCCAGCCGTCCCGGTAGCGGATTCCCCGTACGTGGTCTTGCTCGCACGAAAAAACGGGCCACCCCGTGCGAGGTGGCCCGTTCGGTGCGGCGAGGTCAGTCCTGCGCCTCCGCCAGCAGCTTCTGGATCCGGCTGACGCCCTCGACGAGATCCTCGTCACCCAGGGCGTACGACAGCCGCAGATAGCCCGGCGTGCCGAAGGCCTCGCCCGGGACGACCGCGACCTCGGACTCCTCCAGGATCAGCGCGGCCAGCTCGACCGTGTCCTGCGGGCGCTTGCCGCGGATCTCCTTGCCGAGCAGGCCCTTGACCGACGGGTACGCGTAGAAGGCGCCCTCGGGCTCCGGGCAGACGACGCCGTCGATCTCGTTGAGCATGCGGACGATCGTCTTGCGGCGGCGGTCGAAGGCCTCGCGCATCTTCGCCACGGCGTCCAGGTCACCCGACACCGCAGCCAGCGCCGCGACCTGCGCGACGTTCGACACGTTCGACGTGGCGTGCGACTGCAGGTTCGTCGCGGCCTTGACCACGTCCTTCGGACCGATGACCCAGCCCACGCGCCAGCCCGTCATGGCGTACGTCTTCGCGACACCGTTGACGACGACGCACTTGTCGCGCAGCTCTGGCAGCAGCGCGGGCAGGGACACGGAGACCGCGTCGCCGTAGACCAGGTGCTCGTAGATCTCGTCGGTCAGCACCCACAGGCCGTGCTCCACGGCCCAGCGGCCGATCGCCTCGGTCTCGGCCTCGGAGTACACCGCACCGGTCGGGTTGGAGGGGGAGACGAAGAGGACGACCTTCGTCTTCTCCGTGCGGGCCGCCTCCAGCTGCTCCACGGAGACGCGGTAGCCGGTGGTCTCGTCCGCGACGACATCCACCGGGACACCGCCGGCCAGGCGGATCGACTCCGGGTACGTGGTCCAGTACGGCGCCGGGACGATGACCTCGTCGCCCGGGTCGAGGATCGCGGCGAAGGCCTCGTAGATGGCCTGCTTGCCGCCGTTGGTGACCAGGATCTGCGAGACGTCGGGTTCCCAGCCGGAGTCGCGCAGCGTCTTCGCGGCGATCGCGGACTTCAGCTCGGGCAGACCACCGGCCGGTGTGTACCGGTGGTACTTAGGGTTCTTGCAGGCCTCGATCGCGGCCTCGACGATGTAGTCGGGCGTCGGGAAGTCGGGCTCACCGGCGCCGAAGCCGATCACCGGACGCCCGGCGGCCTTGAGGGCCTTGGCCTTGGCGTCCACGGCGAGGGTGGCGGACTCGGAGATCGCGCCGACTCGGGCGGAGACCCGGCGCTCGGTGGGAGGGGTTGCAGCGCTCATGGACCCCATCGTTTCAGACCGGAAACGACCCCGGCACGCGGGTTTCACAGACTGAACAGCTGCGGGTCGGTCATTGAACAGGAGTGCGGATCCCGGCGATGGCCTGGTGATCTTCCGCCGGTTTCCGGGCGATCTTCCGCCGCCAAGGCCCCTACGGGGGCTTTCTGTTCGACGAGGCGCCCCGGACCACGTACACTCTCACCTCGTTGGCCTTCAGCAGCCGCACCGCAGGCGGTGCACACCGAGCACCCGGTCGGATGCGGTACGTTGGGGGACACACCAAAGGGTCGTAGCTCAATTGGTAGAGCACCGGTCTCCAAAACCGGCGGTTGGGGGTTCAAGTCCCTCCGGCCCTGCTACACACACCTTCGCCAGGATGTGTGCGCATGTACGTACAGCAATGCACCGCCGTGCGGCTCAGACCGGGCGCGGCACGGCCACGACCCGGGAACAGGTGAGGACGAATGGCGGACGCCGTGGGCTCCATCGACACGCCTGATGCCCAGGACGAGGCGCAGGAGACGAAGAAGAAGGCCCGCAAGGGCGGCAAGCGGGCCAAGAAGGGCCCGTTCAAGAGGCTTGCCCTCTTCTACCGCCAGGTCATCGCCGAGCTCCGCAAGGTCGTCTGGCCCACGCGTAACCAGCTGACGACCTACACGACCGTGGTGATTGTCTTCGTCGTCATCATGATCGCCCTGGTGACCGTGATTGACTATGGACTCAGCCACGCCGCCAAGTACGTCTTCGGCTGAGCCGACTGCGAAGGGCGCCGTGGTTACCGGCGCCCCTTTCGCATGTTCCACCCCTATGTATCCAGGAAGAAGCAGCCACCGTGTCTGACACGAACCTGAACGACGACGCCATCGAGCCGGACGAGTCCGTGGACGACGAGCTCGACATCGTCGAGGGCGCGGACGAGCAGGACGAGTTCGAGGCTGCGGAGGCCGAGGCGGGCGAGCCCGCCGAGGAAGAGGCCGTCCACGTCGTGGACGAGGAAGCCGTCGAGGCCGAGGAAGCCGTCGAGGAGGAGACCGAGCCGGTCGACCCCGTCCAGGCCCTCCGCGAGGAGCTGCGCACCCTCCCCGGCGAGTGGTACGTCATCCACACCTACGCCGGCTACGAGAACCGCGTGAAGACCAACCTGGAGCAGCGCGCCGTCTCGCTGAACGTCGAGGACTACATCTTCCAGGCCGAGGTGCCGCAGGAAGAGGTCGTCCAGATCAAGAACGGCGACCGCAAGACGATCAAGCAGAACAAGCTCCCGGGCTACGTCCTCGTCCGTATGGACCTGACGAACGAGTCCTGGGGCGTCGTCCGCAACACCCCCGGCGTCACCGGCTTCGTGGGCAACGCCTACGACCCGTACCCGCTGACGCTGGACGAGATCGTCAAGATGCTCGCCCCGGAGGCCGAGGAGAAGGCCGCCCGCGAGGCCGCCGAGGCCGAGGGCAAGCCCGCCCCGCAGCGCAAGGTCGAGGTCCAGGTGCTGGACTTCGAGGTCGGCGACTCGGTCACCGTCACCGACGGCCCGTTCGCCACGCTCCAGGCGACCATCAACGAGATCAACCCCGACTCGAAGAAGGTCAAGGGCCTCGTGGAGATCTTCGGCCGCGAGACGCCGGTCGAGCTCTCCTTCGACCAGATCCAGAAGAACTAGTTCTTCCTGGACCACCACGTCCGAGCAGGTCAGAGGGGCTGTCAGAAGCCCGTCTGACCTGCTCGGTTTTTGGCCGCGCATCTATACCCGTTATCGTTGTGCGGTATGCCTTCATCTGGGACGCGACCCGGGTGGGGGTAGACCCGAATCGAAAGGACCCGGAGAGCAATGCCTCCCAAGAAGAAGAAGGTCACGGGGCTCATCAAGCTCCAGATCCAGGCCGGCGCCGCGAACCCGGCCCCGCCGGTCGGCCCCGCGCTGGGTCAGCACGGCGTCAACATCATGGAGTTCTGCAAGGCGTACAACGCCGCGACCGAGTCGCAGCGTGGCTGGGTGATCCCGGTGGAGATCACGGTCTACGAGGACCGCTCCTTCACCTTCATCACCAAGACGCCGCCGGCCGCCAAGATGATCCTCAAGGCCGCGGGCATCGAGAAGGGCTCCGGCGAGCCGCACAAGACCAAGGTCGCCAAGATCACCGAGGCGCAGGTCCGCGAGATCGCCCAGACCAAGCTCCCCGACCTCAACGCCAACGACCTGGACGCCGCCGCGAAGATCATCGCCGGCACCGCGCGTTCCATGGGCGTCACGGTCGAGGGCTGAGCCCCAACTCCCCGCAGAAAAAGCAGTAGTGGCAGGGCCTGCTCGGCCCGCACCACGACTCCTAAGAATCCACAGGAGCAGTAGTGAGCAAGCGCAGCAAGTCTCTCCGCGCTGCGGACGCCAAGGTCGACCGGGAAAAGCTCTACGCCCCGCTCGAGGCCGTCCGTCTCGCCAAGGAGACCTCCACGACCAAGTTCGACGGCACCGTCGAGGTCGCCTTCCGTCTGGGTGTCGACCCGCGCAAGGCCGACCAGATGGTCCGTGGCACCGTGAACCTTCCGCACGGCACCGGTAAGACCGCCCGGGTCCTGGTCTTCGCGACCGGCGACCGTGCCGAGGCCGCGCGTGCCGCGGGCGCCGACATCGTCGGCGCCGACGAGCTGATCGACGAGGTCTCGAAGGGCCGCCTGGACTTCGACGCCGTCGTCGCCACCCCGGACCTCATGGGCAAGGTCGGCCGCCTCGGCCGTGTGCTCGGTCCCCGTGGTCTCATGCCGAACCCCAAGACCGGCACCGTGACCCCGGACGTGACGAAGGCCGTCAACGACATCAAGGGCGGCAAGATCGAGTTCCGTGTCGACAAGCACTCGAACCTGCACTTCATCATCGGCAAGACGTCCTTCGACGACGACAAGCTGGTGGAGAACTACGGCGCCGCGCTGGAGGAGATCCTCCGTCTGAAGCCGTCCGCCGCCAAGGGTCGCTACATCAAGAAGGCCGCGGTCAGCACCACCATGGGCCCCGGCATCCCGGTCGACCCGAACCGCACCCGCAACCTCCTCGTCGAGGAGGACCCGGCAGCCGTCTGAGCCGAGCGCTCACCCCGGTAGCCGCGTCAGCGACGCGTCAATACGAGGGCGGGCCCTGCAACCTCCGGGTTGCGGGGCCCGTCTTTGTTGCGTGCGGGTTTTCTCGTACGGCTGTCAGTGCCCTGCGTTAGCGTGCGGGCACAGCAATCGCATAGGGGTGGGACGAATGAAGAGCACGACCGTGCGGCGCTTGACCCTCTCGATAGCGGCGGTGACCGCGCTGTCCGGGGTGGCGGCCTGCAGCTCCTCGGACTCCGGGGGCTCCGGCAAGGACGACAAGGCCTCCGGCAAGGGCACGACGCACGTGAGCCCCATCGCGGCACTGCGCACCGCCGAGAAGTCCACCGACGGCGCCGACTCGGCCAAGGTCGAGTCCACGACGACCATGGGCTCCCTGATGTCCATGACGGCCGACGGCGCACTCGGCTGGGCCGACGGTCTCACCGGCAACCTGACCATCACGTACACCGGCGGCACCATGGCCGACACCATGAAGCAGCTGGGCACCACGTCGATGGAGGCCCGCTATCTGCCGGACGCCTACTACGCGAAGATGGGCGAGAAGTTCGCCGAGCAGGCGGGCGGCAAGCACTGGATCCGGTACGGCTACGAAGACCTCGCCGACCTCGGCGGCAGCTCCGGCGCCTACCTCAAGGACCAGATGCAGAACACGACCCCCAACCAGTCGGTGAAGCTCCTGCTGGCCTCCGGGGACGTCAAGAAGGTCGGCACCGAGAAGGTGCGCGGCGTGGACACCACGCACTACTCGGGCACGGTGGACGTGGCCGACCTGGCAGGCAAGAACTCCAACCTCACCGCGAGCCAGCTCGCCGGCCTGAAGAAGCAGCTCACCCAGGCCGGTGTCAGCACGGAGACCGTCGACATCTGGGTCGACGGCAAGGACCTGCTGGTCAAGAAGGTCGAGAAGGGTGAGATGTCGGCCGGGCAGTACACCCAGACCGCGTACTACAGCGACTACGGCGTGAAGGTCTCCGCCACCAAGCCGCCGGCGAGCGACACCGAGGACTTCAAGGAACTGCTGAAGAAGCAGGGCGGGACCGGAACGACGTCCTGACGCACATGACCTTTCCAGTACGTGCATACGCGCCGCGCCGGGCGGCGGGCGCAGCGGGCGCCGTCCTGCTCCTCGCCGCCGGCGCGGTCGGCTGCGGGAGCGGCGCGGGGCAGTCCTCGGCCGAGTCGGCCGCCGCTGCCGTGGCCCGGGCAACGAAGAAGACGCAGACCGTCACCTCCGTGCACTACCGGCTCAGCGGCCGGATCCCGGAGCAGGGGCGGGTCGAGACGGAGGCGTCGGTCGGTACGAAACCGGTGGTGGCGCGTGTGGTGACGTCCACCATCGGTGGAGACCACCCGACCGTCTCGGAAACCCGGATGGTCCACGGGGTGCTGTACCAGCGCCAGACGGAGAACGGTGTCGCTCAACAGGTCCACGGCAGGCACTGGGCCGGCTTCGGCGCCAGGGCCAGGTTCACCGCGGCCGGCGGCCTGAAGATGGACACCGGCGGACTGCGCGACCAGGTCGGGCACAACCCGGCCAGGGACGCCGCCTTCCTGGCGGCCGCCGACGATGTGCGGCGCACCGGCACCGAGAAGGTCGACGGCGTCACCACCACGCACTACACGGGGACGGCGACCGTCGCCGGCCTCCGCTCCGCCCTGGAGGGTCAGGAGAAGAAGGGACTCCTCCAGTACGACAAGCTGGGCGTCGACGAGCTCACGCTCGACGTCTGGATCGACGGCGAAGACCACGTCAAGCGACTGCGCACCCAGGGCTTCGGCCGCCACGGGCAGCTCGACCTGACCGTCACCTTCCTCGACTTCGGCAGGCCGGTGACGGTCCGCGCACCGTCCGCCGAGGACACGGTGGACCTGAGCAAGCCGTCGAAGCAGGGCCGCGGCTGAGCACCGTACGAGCGGATTTGCTTGACAGCGATCCGGTCACGTACCCTCCTGGAGAAGCCAAAGACCGCTGGTCGTTGCCGTGTGCTCGTGAGAGGGCGCGGTGGCCGAAGGATCCGCTGAAATCCGCGGACGACCCGCGCAGGTGACTGTGGAAGTGCTCCCGGAGTTCGCTGCCCAACAGCGTGCGAGTCCCGGTCGAGCTACGCCCCGTGCGCCTGCGCCGGGGCGTTTCGTTTGTCCCAGCCCCTTCCGAGCGGTCGTCATCACCCGGAAGGAGGCCGACGCTCATGGCAAGGCCCGACAAGGCTGCCGCGGTGGCCGAGCTCGCGGAGCAGTTCCGCAGCTCGAACGCCGCCGTGCTGACCGAGTACCGGGGTCTCACCGTGGCGCAGCTCAAGACGCTGCGTCGTTCGCTCGGTGAGAACGCCCAGTACGCCGTGGTGAAGAACACGCTGACCAAGATTGCGGCCAACGAGGCCGGGATCTCGACGCTCGACGACCTGTTCAACGGTCCGACGGCGGTCGCCTTCGTCACCGGTGACCCGGTGGAGTCGGCGAAGGGTCTTCGTGACTTCGCCAAGGACAACCCGAACCTCGTCATCAAGGGCGGTGTCCTTGACGGCAAGGCGCTGTCCGCCGACGAGATCAAGAAGCTTGCGGACCTCGAGTCCCGCGAGGTTCTGCTCGCCAAGCTGGCGGGCGCCCTGAAGGGCAAGCAGACGCAGGCTGCTCAGGTCTTCCAGGCGCTCCCGTCGAAGCTCGTCCGCACCGTGGACGCGCTTCGCGCCAAGCAGGACGAGCAGGGCGGTGCCGAGTAATTCGGCTCGCATCATGATCGCCGCCTGAGGCAGCCCGCCTGAGGCAGTGGTCGTAGCGGGCCGAACGTACGCCCGCCAGACATGTACATCCGGCACCAGCCGAATTAGTGGAAGGAAAGCCATCGTGGCTCTCACCCAGGACGAACTGCTCGCCGAGTTCGAGGGCATGACCCTCATCCAGCTCTCCGAGTTCGTGAAGGCGTTCGAGGAGAAGTTCGACGTCACCGCCGCCGCTGCGGTCGCCGTTGCCGGCCCGGCCGGCCCGGCCGCCCCGGCCGAGGCTGCCGAGGAGAAGGACGAGTTCGACGTCATCCTCACCGGCGCCGGTGACAAGAAGATCCAGGTCATCAAGGTCGTGCGTGAGCTGACCTCGCTGGGTCTGAAGGAGGCCAAGGACCTCGTGGACGGCGCCCCGAAGCCCGTTCTCGAGAAGGTCGCCAAGGACGCTGCCGAGAAGGCCGCCGAGTCCCTCAAGGGCGCCGGCGCGTCCGTCGAGGTCAAGTAAGACCTCTCAGGCCCGCAAGGCCTGTAACGCCTAAGCGCTGAAGAGCGATCATCCATTCGGGTGGTCGCTCTTCGGCGTTCCCGGGCGTCGGGCGGCGGCTGCCTTGCAGGCGGGGGTGTGCGGAGTATGGTGATCTTCGTCGTGTCTCCAAGCTCCCCAGGTGACATGTGGTTTGGGCCATGGGGGCCTTGACGAACCGCACGCAGCGCGCAATTCTCAGGACGCGTCGTCACAGGATCCGAATCCGAGGCATGGATCGGCGACGAAGAGGGCAGTATCAACGTGCGTTGAGGGCAAGCATGCCGAGGGCGTTGAGGACAACGAGGTACTCAGAAAATCGGGGCTGGACATCAGTGTGCCAAGTGGCTACACTGACCCTTTGCGCTGCCTGTTAGCTGTCCCCTGCCCGTCACCAGGGGCATGCCCTCGCTTGAGCACCGACGATCAGATGAGCCCTGACCAGGCCTTTCGGCCGAAACAGGGAGTCTGTCTCTGTGCACGGGAGAGGGACCGGTACGCGCGTAGTGAGTCCGAGCCCTCGGAAGGACCCCCTCTTGGCCGCCTCGCGCACTGCCTCGACCGCGAATACGAACAACGGCGCCAGCACCGCCCCGCTGCGCATCTCCTTTGCAAAGATCAAGGAGCCTCTCGAGGTTCCCAACCTGCTCGCGCTGCAGACCGAGAGCTTTGACTGGCTGCTCGGCAACACCGCCTGGCAGAGTCGGGTCGAGGAGGCTCTCGAGTCCGGTCAGGACGTCCCCACCAAGTCCGGTCTGGAGGAGATCTTCGAGGAGATCTCCCCGATCGAGGACTTCTCCGGGTCGATGTCGCTGACGTTCCGCGACCACCGTTTCGAGCCGCCGAAGAACAGCATCGACGAGTGCAAGGAGCGCGACTTCACGTACGCCGCTCCGCTCTTCGTGACGGCTGAGTTCACCAACAACGAGACCGGCGAGATCAAGTCCCAGACGGTCTTCATGGGCGACTTCCCGCTCATGACGAACAAGGGCACCTTCGTCATCAACGGCACCGAGCGTGTCGTGGTGTCGCAGCTCGTCCGTTCGCCCGGTGTCTACTTCGACTCCTCCATCGACAAGACGTCCGACAAGGACATCTTCTCCGCCAAGATCATCCCGTCCCGGGGTGCCTGGCTGGAGATGGAGATCGACAAGCGCGACATGGTCGGTGTCCGCATCGACCGCAAGCGCAAGCAGTCGGTCACCGTTCTCCTGAAGGCTCTCGGCTGGACGACCGAGCAGATCCTCGAGGAGTTCGGCGAGTACGAGTCGATGCGCGCCACCCTGGAGAAGGACCACACCCAGGGCCAGGACGACGCGCTGCTCGACATCTACCGCAAGCTGCGTCCGGGTGAGCCCCCCACGCGTGAGGCTGCGCAGACGCTGCTCGAGAACCTGTACTTCAACCCGAAGCGCTACGACCTCGCGAAGGTCGGCCGCTACAAGGTCAACAAGAAGCTGGGTGCGGACGCTCCGCTGGACGCGGGCATCCTGACCGTCGAGGACGTCATCTCGACGATCAAGTACCTGGTCAAGCTGCACGCCGGCGAGACCGAGACGACGGGCGACAGCGGCGGCACGATCGTCGTCGAGACCGACGACATCGACCACTTCGGCAACCGTCGTCTGCGCAGCGTCGGCGAGCTCATCCAGAACCAGGTCCGCACGGGTCTGGCTCGTATGGAGCGCGTCGTCCGTGAGCGCATGACGACCCAGGACGTCGAGGCGATCACGCCGCAGACCCTGATCAACATCCGGCCGGTCGTCGCCTCCATCAAGGAGTTCTTCGGCACCAGCCAGCTGTCGCAGTTCATGGACCAGAACAACCCGCTGTCGGGTCTCACCCACAAGCGCCGTCTGTCGGCTCTTGGTCCGGGTGGTCTCTCCCGTGAGCGGGCCGGCTTCGAGGTCCGTGACGTGCACCCGTCCCACTACGGCCGCATGTGCCCGATCGAGACCCCTGAAGGCCCGAACATCGGTCTGATCGGTTCGCTCGCCTCCTACGGCCGCGTCAACGCGTTCGGTTTCGTGGAGACGCCGTACCGCAAGGTCGTCGACGGTCAGGTCACCGACGAGGTCGACTACCTGACGGCCGACGAAGAGGACCGATTCGTCATCGCGCAGGCCAACGCCACGCTCAACGACGACCTGCGGTTCGCCGAGAACCGCGTGCTCGTCCGCCGTCGTGGTGGCGAGGTCGACTACGTCGCCGGTGACGACGTGGACTACATGGACGTCTCGCCGCGCCAGATGGTGTCGGTCGCGACCGCCATGATCCCGTTCCTCGAGCACGACGACGCCAACCGTGCTCTCATGGGCGCGAACATGATGCGCCAGGCCGTGCCGCTGATCAAGTCCGAGGCGCCGCTCGTCGGCACCGGCATGGAGTACCGCTCCGCGGTCGACGCCGGCGACGTGGTCAAGGCCGAGAAGGCCGGTGTGGTCCAGGAGGTCTCCGCGGACTACATCACCACCGCCAACGACGACGGCACGTACATCACCTACCGACTGGCCAAGTTCGCCCGCTCCAACCAGGGCACCTCGGTCAACCAGAAGGTCATCGTCAACGAGGGCGACCGGATCATCGAGGGCCAGGTCCTGGCCGACGGTCCGGCCACCCAGAACGGCGAGATGGCGCTGGGCAAGAACCTGCTCGTGGCGTTCATGCCGTGGGAGGGTCACAACTACGAGGACGCGATCATCCTGTCGCAGCGCCTCGTGCAGGACGACGTCCTCTCCTCGATCCACATCGAGGAGCACGAGGTCGACGCCCGTGACACCAAGCTCGGCCCCGAGGAGATCACCCGGGACATCCCGAACGTCTCCGAGGAGGTCCTCGCGGACCTGGACGAGCGTGGCATCATCCGTATCGGTGCCGAGGTCATCGCCGGTGACATCCTCGTCGGCAAGGTGACCCCCAAGGGTGAGACCGAGCTGACCCCCGAGGAGCGCCTGCTGCGCGCGATCTTCGGTGAGAAGGCCCGTGAGGTCCGTGACACCTCGCTGAAGGTGCCGCACGGCGAGACCGGCAAGGTCATCGGCGTCCGCGTCTTCGACCGTGAGGAGGGCGACGAGCTTCCCCCCGGTGTGAACCAGCTGGTGCGCGTGTACGTGGCGCAGAAGCGCAAGATCACCGACGGTGACAAGCTCGCCGGCCGGCACGGCAACAAGGGCGTCATCTCGAAGATCCTGCCCATCGAGGACATGCCGTTCCTCGAGGACGGAACTCCGGTCGACATCATCCTGAACCCGCTGGGTGTGCCGTCCCGAATGAACCCGGGACAGGTCCTGGAGATCCACCTCGGCTGGCTCGCCAGCCGTGGCTGGGACGTCTCCGGGCTCGCGGACGACTGGGCGCAGCGCCTCCAGGCCATCGCGGCCGACAAGGTCGAGCCCGGCACGAACGTCGCCACCCCCGTCTTCGACGGTGCGCGTGAGGACGAGCTGGCCGGTCTGCTGAACCACACGATCCCGAACCGTGACGGCGAGCGCATGGTGCTCCCGACCGGTAAGGCGCCGCTGTTCGACGGGCGCTCGGGCGAGCCGTTCCCGGAGCCGATCTCGGTCGGCTACATGTACATCCTGAAGCTGCACCACCTGGTCGACGACAAGCTGCACGCCCGCTCGACCGGCCCGTACTCGATGATCACCCAGCAGCCGCTGGGTGGTAAGGCGCAGTTCGGTGGCCAGCGCTTCGGCGAGATGGAGGTGTGGGCCCTCGAGGCCTACGGCGCCGCTTACGCCCTCCAGGAGCTGCTGACCATCAAGTCCGACGACGTCACCGGTCGCGTGAAGGTCTACGAGGCCATCGTCAAGGGCGAGAACATCCCCGAGCCCGGCATCCCCGAGTCCTTCAAGGTGCTCATCAAGGAGATGCAGTCTCTCTGCCTGAACGTGGAGGTGCTGTCCAGCGACGGTATGTCCATCGAGATGCGTGACACCGACGAGGACGTCTTCCGCGCTGCGGAGGAGCTCGGCATCGACCTGTCCCGGCGTGAGCCGAGCAGCGTCGAAGAGGTCTGACGGGAGTCCGGCCGGAGGCCCTGGTGAGGAACCTCCGGCCGGCCCCTGGACCCCCGTATCAGACCAAAGACTTACAACCCTGAGAGGGATTGACGCATAGTGCTCGACGTCAACTTCTTCGACGAGCTCCGGATCGGCCTGGCCACCGCTGACGACATCCGTCAGTGGAGCCACGGCGAGGTCAAGAAGCCCGAGACCATCAACTACCGCACCCTCAAGCCCGAAAAGGACGGACTCTTCTGCGAGAAGATCTTCGGTCCGACCCGGGACTGGGAGTGCTACTGCGGCAAGTACAAGCGTGTCCGGTTCAAGGGCATCATCTGTGAGCGTTGCGGCGTCGAGGTCACTCGCGCCAAGGTGCGCCGTGAGCGGATGGGCCACATCGAGTTGGCCGCCCCCGTCACGCACATCTGGTACTTCAAGGGTGTCCCGTCGCGCCTCGGCTACCTGCTGGACCTGGCGCCCAAGGACCTCGAGAAGGTCATCTACTTCGCGGCGTACATGATCACGTACGTCGACGAGGAGCGCCGTACCCGCGACCTGCCCTCCCTGGAGGCGCACGTCTCGGTGGAGCGGCAGCAGGTCGAGAACCGGCGTGACGCCGACCTGGAGGCCCGGGCCAAGAAGCTCGAGTCCGACCTGGCCGAGCTCGAGGCCGAGGGTGCCAAGGCCGATGTGCGCCGCAAGGTGCGCGAGGGCGCCGAGCGCGAGATGAAGCAGCTGCGCGACCGTGCGCAGCGCGAGATCGACCGTCTCGACGAGGTGTGGACCCGGTTCAAGAACCTCAAGGTCCAGGACCTCGAGGGCGACGAGCTGCTCTACCGCGAGCTGCGCGACCGCTTCGGCACGTACTTCGACGGTTCGATGGGTGCCGCGGCGCTGCAGAAGCGCCTGGAGTCCTTCGACCTCGAGGAGGAGGCCGAGCGCCTCCGCGAGATCATCCGTACCGGCAAGGGCCAGAAGAAGACCCGTGCGCTGAAGCGGCTGAAGGTCGTGTCTGCGTTCCTGCAGACCTCCAACAGCCCCAAGGGCATGGTCCTCGACTGCGTCCCGGTCATCCCGCCGGACCTTCGCCCGATGGTGCAGCTGGACGGTGGCCGCTTCGCGACCTCCGACCTGAACGACCTGTACCGCCGTGTGATCAACCGCAACAACCGTCTGAAGCGCCTGCTCGACCTGGGTGCTCCGGAGATCATCGTCAACAACGAGAAGCGCATGCTTCAGGAGGCTGTTGACGCCCTCTTCGACAACGGTCGTCGTGGTCGCCCGGTCACCGGTCCCGGTAACCGCCCGCTGAAGTCCCTCAGCGACATGCTGAAGGGTAAGCAGGGTCGATTCCGTCAGAACCTGCTCGGCAAGCGAGTCGACTACTCGGCGCGTTCCGTGATCGTCGTCGGTCCGCAGCTGAAGCTGCACCAGTGCGGTCTGCCGAAGGCGATGGCGCTGGAGCTCTTCAAGCCGTTCGTGATGAAGCGCCTGGTCGACCTGAACCACGCGCAGAACATCAAGAGCGCCAAGCGCATGGTGGAGCGCGGCCGCACGGTCGTGTACGACGTCCTCGAAGAGGTCATCGCCGAGCACCCGGTTCTGCTGAACCGTGCGCCCACCCTGCACCGTCTCGGCATCCAGGCCTTCGAGCCGCAGCTGGTCGAGGGCAAGGCCATCCAGATCCACCCGCTCGTCTGCACCGCGTTCAACGCGGACTTCGACGGCGACCAGATGGCCGTGCACCTTCCGCTGTCCGCGGAGGCGCAGGCCGAGGCCCGCATCCTGATGCTGTCCTCGAACAACATCCTCAAGCCCGCCGACGGCCGTCCGGTGACGATGCCGACCCAGGACATGGTCCTCGGTCTGTTCTTCCTCACCACCGACGGCGAGATGCGGGACGTCAAGGGCGAGGACCGCTCCTTCGCGTCCGTCGCCGAGGCGATCATGGCGTTCGACGCCGGCGAGCTCTCGCTGCAGTCGCGCGTGGACATCCGCTTCCCGGTGGGCACCATCCCGCCGCGCGGCTGGACCCCGCCGGCGCAGGAGGAGGGCGAGCCGGAGTGGCAGCAGGGTGACAGCTTCCGTCTGAAGACCACGCTCGGCCGTGCGCTCTTCAACGAGCTGCTGCCCGAGGACTACCCGTTCGTCGACTACGAGGTCGGCAAGAAGCAGCTCTCCGAGATCGTCAACGACCTCGCCGAGCGCTACCCCAAGGTCATCGTGGCGGCGACGCTCGACAACCTGAAGGCGGCCGGCTTCTACTGGGCGACCCGTTCCGGTGTCACCGTGGCCATCTCCGACGTCGTCGTTCCCGAGGCGAAGAGGGAGATCGTCAAGGGCTACGAGGCGCAGGACGAGAAGGTCCAGAAGCAGTACGAGCGCGGTCTGATCACCAAGGACGAGCGCACGCAGGAGCTCATCGCGATCTGGACCAAGGCGACCAACGAGGTCGCCGAGGCGATGAACGACAACTTCCCGAAGACCAACCCGATCTTCATGATGGTGAACTCGGGTGCACGAGGCAACATGATGCAGATGCGTCAGATCGCCGGTATGCGTGGTCTGGTGTCGAACGCGAAGAACGAGACGATCCCGCGTCCGATCAAGGCGTCGTTCCGTGAGGGTCTGTCCGTGCTGGAGTACTTCATCTCCACGCACGGTGCCCGTAAGGGTCTGGCGGACACCGCTCTGCGTACCGCCGACTCGGGTTACCTGACCCGTCGTCTGGTCGACGTCTCCCAGGACGTCATCATCCGCGAGGAGGACTGCGGCACCGAGCGCGGTCTGAAGCTGCGGATCGCCAACCGCGGCGCCGACGGCGTGCTGCGCAAGGCGGACGACGTCGAGACCAGCGTCTACGCCCGCATGCTCGCCGAGGACGTCGTCATCGACGGCAAGGTGATCGCGCCGGCCAACGTGGACCTGGGCGACGTGCTCATCGACCAGCTGGTGCACCACGGTGTCGAGGAGGTCAAGACCCGCTCGATCCTGACCTGCGAGTCCCAGGTCGGCACCTGCGCCATGTGCTACGGCCGCTCGCTGGCCACCGGCAAGCTGGTCGACATCGGTGAGGCGGTCGGCATCATCGCCGCCCAGTCCATCGGTGAGCCCGGTACCCAGCTGACGATGCGTACCTTCCACACCGGTGGTGTGGCCGGTGACGACATCACCCAGGGTCTGCCCCGTGTCGTCGAGCTCTTCGAGGCCCGTACCCCGAAGGGTGTCGCCCCGATCTCCGAGGCCTCCGGCCGCGTCCGGATCGAGGAGACCGAGAAGACCAAGAAGATCGTCGTCACCCCGGACGACGGCAGCGACGAGACGGCGTTCCCGATCTCGAAGCGTGCCCGACTCCTGGTCAGCGAGGGCGAGCACGTCGAGGTGGGCCAGAAGCTCACCGTGGGTGCCACCAACCCGCACGACGTGCTGCGCATCCTGGGCCAGCGTGCCGTCCAGGTCCACCTGGTCGGCGAGGTCCAGAAGGTCTACAACTCGCAGGGTGTGTCGATCCACGACAAGCACATCGAGATCATCATCCGGCAGATGCTCCGCCGTGTGACGATCATCGAGTCCGGCGACGCCGAGCTGCTGCCCGGTGAGCTGGTCGAGCGCTCGAAGTTCGAGGTCGAGAACCGTCGTGTGGTCCAGGAGGGCGGTCACCCGGCCTCCGGTCGTCCGCAGCTGATGGGTATCACCAAGGCCTCGCTGGCGACGGAGTCCTGGCTGTCGGCCGCCTCCTTCCAGGAGACGACCCGAGTCCTGACGGATGCGGCGATCAACGCCAAGTCCGACAGCCTCATCGGCCTCAAGGAGAACGTCATCATCGGTAAGCTCATCCCGGCCGGTACGGGCCTGTCCCGCTACCGCAACATCCGGGTCGAGCCGACCGAGGAGGCCAAGGCCGCGATGTACTCGGCCGTCGGCTACGACGACATCGACTACTCGCCGTTCGGCACCGGCTCCGGCCAGGCCGTTCCGCTGGAGGACTACGACTACGGTCCGTACAACCAGTAGGCGAGCAGCTTGAGTTGAAGGGCGGTCACCCCGTGGGGTGGCCGCCCTTCGGCGTGTGTGCGGGCCGTCAGAGCTGCGGCTGCAGATACGGCTGCAGGTGATGCAGCCGCGTGTAGTAGTCCGGGTGCGAGGAGAGCAGCTTGCTGAGCGCGCTCTCCTCCAGCTTCACACCACCGTTCGCCGCGGTGAGCGCGGCCTCGGCGTACTGCTCCTGCTGGTGCAGTTTGTCGAGTACGGCGGCCAGCATCGGGGCGAAGCCCAGCGCGGCCGCGTGCTCGTCGGCCCGCAGCTCGGAACGCCGGCCGACGGCGGCGAGTGCGTACGGCACCGCCAGGACCAGCAGCGGCAGCCCGTACAGCGTGCTGATCGTCGCCAGGGCGACGGAGCCGATGACCAGCACGACGACGGCGGTGCCGATGCAGCCGAACGCGCGCGACACCTTGAACACGAAGCCGGAGAACGCCTTCAGAACGCGCCAGGCGATCCGGCCGGGCAGCGCGTACCAGTAGCCGAGAAGCCCGGACCAGGCGTGGCCGCCGACATGGTGGCCCAGCTCGTGCGCCATGACGGCGGCGAGTTCTCCGTTGGGCAGTTCGTTCATGGCGAAGCGCGTGACGCCGACGATGTGGCCGGCCGCGGCGACCGCGTTCAGGTTGTCGCTGTCCTCCACCCACAGCTCGTAATTGCGGCCTTCTATCCCGGCGCGGGCCGTGACCTCGCGCCAGACCGGCTCGAGTTTGGCTCGTTCTTGTGGAGTGGGGTAGCGCAGACGGAGCAGATGGCGCGCGAGGGCGCTTTCCGTGGGCCGGTGGAAGACGAGTGCGCCGCTGGCGAGCCAGGCCAGCACCACGACGATGCCGAAGCCGCCGAAGACGAGCGAGACGAGGCCGACGACGAACAGGCTGCACAGGAAGTTCGGCAGGTGGAGCAGCAGACTGCCGACGGTGGTGGCGTCGGTGCGGCGCTGGTCCCTGCGGATGTGGACGCGGCCGTGGTCGGTGCTGATGTGGTGCGGGTGGGCGGAGGGCGCGGGAGGCACCGGCGGCGCAGGTGGTGCGGTGGGCGCGGAAGGTGGCTGCGGGTACTGCGGGGGCTGGCCGGCCTGCGGGTACGGGGGAGCTGCCTGAGCGGGGTACTGCGGTGCCTGTGGGTACTGGGGAGGCTGGGTCGGCTGCGGTGCTGCCTGTGGGTACTGCGGCGGTACCGACGGCTGGGGCGACTGCGCCGGGTACTGCGGGTACTCCGGTGGTTGCTGGGTCATGGCGGTTCCTAGTGGTTGCTTCAGTCGGGGACGGCGGTGCGGTGGTTCAGCCGAGCAGCAGTGACGCGGGGAGCAGGACCGTGCCGACGCAGAAGGCGATCAGGCCGGTGCGGATCCACTGGTGCTTGCGGGCGGCCAGGCGGCTCGACTCGGTGAGGGCCACGGTCAGAGCGGTGCCGGGATCCTGTTCCGTGTCGGCGAGCGCGGACTCCAAGTGGCCCTGCCGTACGGCCTGTTGGATGTCGCCGAAGTAGGTCAGCGGCTGTCCCGGCGTCCACGCCCCGGAGCGGTACCGCGGGAGTACGGCCAGCAGCATGGCGAAGAGGGAGACGGCGAGGGACAGCGTCCCGGACCACCACAGCGCCGTGCCCGGGGTGGACAGGGACGACGGTGTCCAGCCGCGTCCGGCCAGCAGTCCGCTGAACACGCCCGCCGTCATGCCGAGCGCGGCCACCAGCACGGAGGCCTTGCTGTCGGCGCGCGCGATCTCCGTGCGCAGATCGGTGAGGAGACGCTCGCAGAGCCGTATGCGCGCGGCGGGAGCGGGAGCGGGAGCGGGTGTGGGTGTGGGCGGAGGAGCGGGTGCCGGGTCGGTGGTTGTCATGTGCCGCTTGCCTCTGGGGAGTTGTCCGGGGCGTTCGGGTCCTCGGTGTCGGGCTGGGGGGCCTGGTCGGACGGTTGGTCGGGCACCGTCGGGGTGTTGCCGTAGCCGGGAGGGGGTTGCCAGGACGGGGTCTGCGGCGGGGCGTCCGGCGGCGGAGGGGCGTACGGCATGGGCGGGGGCGTGTAGGGCGCGGGCTGCTGCCAGGACGGTGGGCCCGGCGGTGTGCCGGGGGTCGGCGGTGCGGGTGTCGGTGCGGGAGCCTGCGGAGTCTGAGCTCCGATGGCCTGATCGCCCGGGTTCTGGTCGCTCGACGCGCCCGGGTACGCCGGCCCGTCCCCCTGCGGCGCGATGAGCGGCGGCGTCTGCGGGACCCCGGGGAGGCGCTGGTTCAGGATGTCGCTCACCGTGCGCAGGGCGAGTTGCTTGGGGCCCTCCAGCTCGTAGTTCTCGGCGGTGTCACCGTTGAGGAGCTGGCTCACCAGGTCCATCTGGGCCTGGATCATGCGGAGTTGGTCCTCGCGCATGCTGGTCATGACCAGACGGGAGTCCTCGGGGTGCTGGGCGAGGTGGAGGGCCCAGGCGTGCACGCCGCCCTGCTGGAGGTGGTACTGGTAGAACTCGATCTTCTGCGCCTCGATGCGCTGCAGTTCCAGCATCTGCTGGCCCTGCTGCAGCGCCAGTTGGTGCTGTTGCCCGCTCGCCAGCATCGCCTGTTCGTGCTGCCAGTGCTGCTGCTGGAGGAGCAGATCCTGCTGCTGGGTGCCGTACGCCATGGCCCGGTCGATCTGCAGCCGGTCCTGCTGCCGGTTGCGGCGGTCCACCTCGACGTCGATCTCCATGCCCCGCTCGGCCGCACGGATCTGCTCCGTGGCGGAGTGGTCGATGGCCTGGAGCCGGCGCTGGTGGTCGATGTTCTCCTGGTCGCGCCGCACCCGCAGCGTCCAGGTCACCTGCAGTCCCGCGGGCGCCCCGAGCGGGCCGAGGACGGTCACCGCCTGCAGCAACTCCCGCTCGGCGTCCGCGCTGTCGGCGATGGCGAAGCGCCGGGTCACCGGCCGGGCCGCCCGCTGCAGCTCGCCCAGCACCAGCGCCGGCACGTCCCGGTGCCCACTGGCCACGAACCGGGCCGGGTCGAGGACCTGCCAGGACAGGTCGACGGCGGCCGTGAACTCGAACGCGTCGTTGTCGCTGGGCAGGGTGAGCTCCGCCGAGAACGGGTGCACGCCCATGTCCACCTCGTACACGGCCGTGTACCGCTTCGCCGCGATCTCGCTGCGCGTGGGCCGGCGAGGTGGCAGATAGCAGTCGTGGCCGCCCTTCGGGGTGGCGAAGACCAGGGCGTGGTCGATGCGGACCAGCGACTTGAGGTTGAAGTCGAAGCGGCCGAGCTGCCGCACGGTGAGCACCGGGTCGACCAGTTCGGTGTGCCGGTCCGCCTGCTGCTGCCACTCGGGCGGGCGGTTGAAAGCGGGCATGGTGCGTGTCTCCTCGGGATGTACGGGTCAGGTGCGGGCCGGGAGGACCGTCAGGAGCCGGGCCGCCACCAGCGGCGGGGGATTGCCGTCCTCGCCGGGCATGGTCCGCAGCAGATGGCTCAGCCGGTCGTGCTCGGCGGGCGTGGTGACGAGCCGGGGCAGCAGGGCGGCCAGCGCCCACTCGGTGGCCGTGGCCCGGTCGGCGATCAGCACCCACTCGCGCAGCACGTCGAGTGCGTGCCGGGTGGAGCGGGGGTCGGCGAGGGCCGCCCGCCACAGCGCGGGAACGGTGCGGGCGGGCTCGCCGTCCTCGTGGGCGGTGCGGGCGTACCAGTCGAGGACCAGCGGGTTGCCGTACCGCTCGCCGTCCTGTGTGCGCCGGCAGGCGTTCACGAAGCCGCCGAGCGCCAGATCGTGCACGGCGCGGTCGTCGTCGAGGTGCTCGCGCAGCTCGGCCAGGACCCGGTCGCCGGCGGGGGAGAGCAGCAACAGTTCGACGGCCTCGGCGAGTTCACGCGCCATCTCGCCGTCGAGGTCGTCCGGATTGTCCTCGTACAGCCTGCGTACGGCCCCGCGCAGCGCGGCCAGCGCCTGTTCCGGCCGCTCCGGTCCGATCAGTCCGTACGCCCGTACGGCCACCCAGCGCAGCCGCGGGTCGGGGCCCTCGCACCAGCCGTCGAGGATGCGCGGGACGTAGGGCGTGCCGATGAGATGGGCGAGGGTGAGTGCGTTGACGGCGACCAGCCGGTGCCGGAACAGCTTGGAGGTGCCCCAGGGTTCGACGACCAGCGCCATCGCCGAGGGCAGGTCGGTGCGGGCGAGGACCGCGACGGTGGACGCGGCACGGGTGCGGACCAGGGGACGGCCGTCGTCGGCGAGGCGGCGCAGCCAGCCGATCAGCGCGGGCCGTGCGGACGGATGGCCCGTCCACACCTCGCGCAGCAGCACGAGGGCGACCCGCTCGTCGACGAACCTGGCCTTCTGCTGGGGCACCGGCCCCCACTCGGTGTGCTCGTCCTCCTCGAACCTCTCCGCGCGAGCGAGCTGGAGGCGCTTGCCGATGTGCGTGCCGAAGACGGGAACCTCCGGGACCTGGGATCGGTTCCAGGTCTCCTGGAGGAGGCGGTAGAGCAGGTCGCTGACCTCGGCGGTGAGGGCGTACGGGCCGCCGTCGAAGGCGGCGAGGGCCACCAGGAACGCCTTGTCCCGCAGGTGGATCGAGGTCTCGTCCTCCTCGAACCACTCCTGGACCTGGTTCTCCAGCGAGACCAGCGAGAACTGCGCCACCGCCTCAGCGCCGACCTCGCCGGCCGAGTGCCGGGCGAGCAACTGCGCGAAGGCGGCGACCTCGCGCAGCTGGTGGCTGCGGTTCAGGAAGTCGGTGACGTCCGGGAGTTCGAGCAGCTTGGCGGCGGTCTCGGCGTCGGTGCGGGTGCGCAGATGGGCGGCCAGGACATCGGCGGCGGCGGGCGGGCGCCAGGCCGCGGTGAACGCCACGTCCTCCAGTACGGCGGTGTCGTCGACGGTGACGATCAGGTACCCGTGCTCGCCGAGCCGGTCGCGGGCGGCCAGCAGATGCGGCTCGCGCAGCGGGCGGTCGCGGCGGGTGGCCAGGTCGCACAGGACGTATCCGCGCGAGGGGTCCTCGTCGGTGTCCGGGGCGGCGACCCGTTCGGCCAGGGCGCTCGGCTCGGTGGTGCGGTCCAGGGTGCGGACGCGGGCCGGGCCGAGCCGGTGCAGGAGCATCAGTGCGGCGGTGCGCCGGCCGGTGAAGCGGGCGCCGGACAGGACGAGGACGTGGTCGCGGCGCAGCCGCTCGAGCAGGCCGGCGACGGTCTCCTCGTCGGCGACGAAATGCTCGGCCAGCCGCTCCAGGGTGCTCGCCGGGACCTCGCCGGACGCGGATCCCGAGGACGAGAACCCGGGTATGGAGAACTGGTAGACCGTCTTGGTCCCCATGATCACGTCGCCGCCGACCTGGTTGCCGGTGACGTTGTTCTGGTCGCCGCCCACGGTGCCGCCGCCGAAGCGCGCCTGGGCGCCGATGCTCATGCTCCGTGGGCTGTGGTCGACCAGGTCGCGCCGGGCCGCCCAGGCGTCCTGCGGCTGGTCGCGCTCCTCGGACTCGTCGTCCGTGCCCTCTCTTCGGGCCTCGTCCTTTGCGTCCGGCTCGGCCTGGGGCTGGTCCGGCGCCGGTCCTGACGCGGGAGGCTGCTGCTCGGGCGTGCTCACGAGCCTTCACCCCGCCCGCGGTTCTTGGTGCCGATGGTGAAGTCGCCGCCGATCTGGTTGCCGGTGACGTTGTTCTGGTCGCCGCTCACCGCGCCCCCGCCGATGGTGACGGCGCCGTTGAAGACAGGACCCGGCGCCGGGGCTCCCCGGTCCGGCGCCGGGCCGCCCTGCGGGGGGACGCGCGGCGTCGGGCGGTCCCCCGAACCGCCCGACGCCTCCCCCGCCCCCGTGTCACCGTGGTCCTCGCCCGCCGCGCCGGCCGGCACGGGACCGTGCAGCCAGGCCTTCAGCGGGCCGTTCTTGCTGTCCACCGTCACCGCGTGGAACTCGGCCTTGGGGATGCCGGTGTGGTCGTGCCGTACGACTCCGGCGTACAGGGGGTCCGACACGCACAGTGCGAAGTCGTCGGCGCGCTCGCGCAGCGCGGCGCGCAGGACCTGCGCGTCCAGCAGCCGGCAGGCGTGGTTGAGGTCGGAGCCGACCCAGCCGTCGTACTCGTCCACGGCGACATGGCCGGTGGCGACGACGCCGCGCAGCCGAATCTGGGCGGAGCTGGAGGCCATCCTGTTGACCGTCCGCAGCTGCGCCGGCACCTCCGTGAGCAGGCTGCGCAGCAGCGCCGTGACCGGGGCGCTCGCGTCGATGAGCTCCATCACCGAGTCCCCGCGGTCGGCCCGCAGCCGCAGCGTCTCGTCGATGCCGGCGGCCTGCAGGGCGCGGTCGGTGATGTCGTAGAGCATGCGCCGCAGATAGGCCTGCTCCACGTCGTCCCGGTCGCTGAACCTCTCGATGTCCAGCAGCAGGATCGTGCGGCTCACGGGGTCGGTCATGGTCGCCTCTCCGAGGGGGGTGTGCGGTGCAGGTCAGCAGAGTGGCGTTCGCGTGACCTGGGTGGTGAGGGCGTATGACCCACTCGTTCTGTGACCGTGTGCACAGAAGAGCCGTACGAGGACGGCGGGATCACTCCTCGCGCGGCCCCTGCGGCGAGGGAATCGCCGACGAGGGCTCGGCCGCAGCGATCCGCCGCAGCACGTCGGGCCGCCGTATGAGAAGCGCCCGGCGGCCCGTCACCACGGCCTCCTTGTCGCGCAGTTCCCGCAGCAGCCGCTGCACCATCTCCCGGGACGCGCCCACCGAGCCCGCCAGCTCCTGCTTGCTCAGGGGCACGGCGAGTTCGATGCCTTCGTCGGTACGGCGGCCGTGGGTGCGGGCCAGGTCCAGCAGCAGGACGGCGAAGCGCTCCCGCACGCTCATCGACGCGAACTCCAGGCGGCGCCGGTCGGCCGCGCGGGTGCGGTCCGCGGTCAGGCCGAGGAGGGCGAAGGAGACCGCGGGGGAGCGGCCGAGGAAGTCCTTGAAGCGCTCGTGCTCCACGGCCACCGCCTGCACCGGCTCCAGCGCGGTCACCGTCGCCGACCGCGGCCGCCCGGTGAGCGCCGCCGACTCGCCGACGATGTCGCCGGGGCCGCGCAGCGCGAGCAGCGCCTCGTAGCCGTTGGCCGCCGCGGCCGTCACCTTGGTCCAGCCGTGCACCAGGAAGAGGACGTGGGAGGAGGGCTCGTGCTGGTGGATGAGGATCATGCGCGCCGCGAAGTCCAGCCTGCGGCCGAGCGCCAGCAGCGCGGAGCGGTCCCCGCTCTCCAGACGCGCCAGAAAGGGCACCCGGTCGTCCAGGCCTCCGTCGTCCGGTGAGTACACCGCCGTCCTCGTCACGCTCGTCCCCCGATTCCCTTCGCTGCGAACGGATCAACGTACTGAAGGCGCAGAACCGTCGGATCGGAAAGAGCGCGAATCGGCCAACGACGCGAAATGATCTACGACCGGCGCGAACAGGCCGTGGGGCAGAGGGAGAAGGCCCGCGCGGGCCTTCGCGCGACGCACCCTGTGCCGGAATTGCCGCCGCGGCGCATCATGGAGGGACTCGGGGGTTCGGGGAGGTACTCGTGTCCAATCCGTCATGGCAGCCCTGGCAGTCGGGGCAGGGCGACCCGCAGCGGGCGCAGGATGTCCCGCAGTCGGGGCAGGATGTGCCGCAGCCCTGGCAGAAGGCCTCGCGGCACGGCCAGGGGCTTCCGCAGCCGTGGGAGACCGCGGTCCCTCCCGCGCAGGACTTCGGGCAGTCGTGGCAGGGGCAGAGCGCCCCGGCCATGCTCGCCTCGCACGCCGACCGCGAGCGGGCCGTCGACGTGCTCAGGGCGGGATACGGGGAGGGGCGGCTGGAGCACGCCGAGTTCGAGAAGCGGGTCGCCCGGGCCTACACGGCGCGGACCGTGGGGGAGCTGGCGCTGCTCGTCGCCGATCTGCCGCAGGGTCCCGTACCGGTCACCCGGCCCGTTCCGCCCGTCCCCGCGACCTTCCTGCCGGCCGTGGCGCCCACCAACGGCAAGGCGGTCGGCTCCATGGTCTGCGGGGTGCTCACGCTCTTCACCGCCGGGCTCACCGGCATCCCAGCGGTCATCCTCGGCCACACCGCACGCAGCGAGATGCAGCGCAGCGGCGAGCGCGGTGAGGGCCTCGCGATGACCGGGCTGGTGCTGGGCTGGATGTCGGTCGCGGGATGGGCGCTGATCATCACGATCCTCATAGCGGCGGGGCTGGCGTCCGCATGACGGGTGAGCTGCGGTGACGTAGCTCCTCGACGTGTCTGGAACGTGAATTCGAAGATCATGCACGGCGTAGGGTCTTGACATGCTCTGCATGGCGATGCGGGCGCGGCCCATTTGTTTTGACCGTAGCGTTTGAGGTAGGTACGCTCAGACCTTGTGCCTGGGGTGTGCCCTGGCTCTCGTGCGTGCCTTCAACCGCATCGCGAGCTGTGAGCGGCCACCGTAATCTGTGCTCTTTTCGCCTTGCGGCGGGAGTCCGCCGGATTCGACACACCCGACCGCGTGGGTCGGCGACGTTCCAGGTTAGCTGTACCCATCGGCACACAGAAACCGGAGAAGTAGTGCCTACGATCCAGCAGCTGGTCCGTAAGGGCCGGCAGGACAAGGTCGAGAAGAACAAGACGCCCGCACTCGAGGGTTCCCCTCAGCGTCGTGGCGTCTGCACGCGTGTGTTCACGACCACCCCGAAGAAGCCGAACTCGGCCCTGCGTAAGGTCGCGCGTGTGCGTCTGACCAGCGGGATCGAGGTCACCGCTTACATTCCGGGTGAGGGACACAACCTGCAGGAGCACTCCATCGTGCTCGTGCGCGGCGGCCGTGTGAAGGACCTGCCGGGTGTTCGCTACAAGATCATCCGTGGCTCCCTCGACACCCAGGGTGTCAAGAACCGCAAGCAGGCCCGTTCCCGCTACGGCGCCAAGAAGGAGAAGTAAGAATGCCTCGTAAGGGCCCCGCCCCGAAGCGCCCGGTCATCATCGACCCGGTCTACGGTTCTCCTCTGGTCACGTCGCTCATCAACAAGGTGCTGCTGAACGGCAAGCGCTCCACCGCCGAGCGCATCGTCTACGGCGCCATGGAGGGCCTGCGCGACAAGACCGGCAACGACCCGGTCATCACGCTCAAGCGTGCTCTCGAGAACATCAAGCCGACCCTCGAGGTCAAGTCCCGCCGTGTCGGTGGCGCCACCTACCAGGTGCCGGTCGAGGTCAAGCCCGGCCGCGCCAACACCCTGGCGCTGCGCTGGCTGGTCGGTTACTCCCGCGCCCGTCGCGAGAAGACCATGACCGAGCGTCTGCTCAACGAGCTTCTCGACGCTTCGAACGGCCTCGGTGCGGCCGTCAAGAAGCGCGAGGACACCCACAAGATGGCCGAGTCCAACAAGGCCTTCGCGCACTACCGCTGGTAGTCGCTACCCACATCGAGACCGAGAGAAGACTGAAGCCTTATGGCTACCACTTCACTTGACCTGGCCAAGGTGCGGAACATCGGCATCATGGCCCACATCGACGCGGGCAAGACGACCACCACCGAGCGGATCCTGTTCTACACCGGCGTTTCGTACAAGATCGGTGAGGTCCACGACGGCGCTGCCACCATGGACTGGATGGAGCAGGAGCAGGAGCGTGGCATCACGATCACGTCTGCTGCGACCACCTGTCACTGGCCGCTCGAGGACAACGACTACACCATCAACATCATCGACACCCCGGGGCACGTCGACTTCACCGTTGAGGTGGAGCGCTCCCTGCGTGTGCTCGACGGTGCCGTGACGGTGTTCGACGGTGTCGCCGGTGTCGAGCCGCAGTCCGAGACGGTGTGGCGTCAGGCCGACCGTTACGGCGTGCCGCGTATCTGCTTCGTCAACAAGCTGGACCGTACCGGCGCCGAGTTCCACCGCTGCGTGGACATGATCTCGGACCGCCTGGGCGCCCAGCCGCTGGTCATGCAGCTTCCGATCGGCGCCGAGGCCGACTTCAAGGGCGTCGTGGACCTGGTCCGCATGAAGGCGCTCGTGTGGTCCGCCGAGGCCGCCAAGGGCGAGATGTACGACGTCGTCGACATCCCGGCCACGCACACCGAGGCTGCCGAGGAGTACCGCGGCAAGCTGATCGAGGGCGTCGCCGAGAACGACGAAGAGATCATGGAGCTGTACCTGGAGGGCGAGGAGCCCACCGAGGAGCAGCTGTACGCCGCGATCCGTCGCATCACCATCGCGTCCGGCAAGTCCAAGGACACCACGGTCACCCCGGTGTTCTGCGGTACCGCGTTCAAGAACAAGGGTGTTCAGCCCCTGCTCGACGCGGTCGTGCGCTACCTCCCGACCCCGCTCGACGTCGAGGCCATCGAGGGCCACGACGTGAAGGACCCCGAGCTCGTCGTGAAGCGCAAGCCGTCCGACGACGAGCCGCTGTCCGCGCTGGCGTTCAAGATCATGAGCGACCCGCACCTCGGCAAGCTCACCTTCGTCCGGATCTACTCCGGTCGCCTGGAGTCCGGCACCGCCGTGCTGAACTCCGTCAAGGGCAAGAAGGAGCGCATCGGCAAGATCTACCGCATGCACGCGAACAAGCGTGAGGAGATCGAGTCGGTGGGCGCCGGCGACATCGTCGCCGTCATGGGCCTCAAGCAGACCACCACCGGTGAGACGCTGAGTGACGACAAGGCCCCGGTGATCCTGGAGTCCATGGACTTCCCGGCGCCGGTCATCCAGGTCGCCATCGAGCCCAAGTCCAAGGGTGACCAGGAGAAGCTGGGTGTCGCCATCCAGCGTCTCGCGGAGGAGGACCCCTCCTTCCAGGTCCACTCGGACGAGGAGACGGGCCAGACCATCATCGGTGGTATGGGCGAGCTGCACCTCGAGGTGCTGGTCGACCGTATGCGCCGTGAGTTCAAGGTCGAGGCCAACGTCGGCAAGCCGCAGGTCGCCTACCGCGAGACGATCCGCAAGGCCGTCGAGCGCGTCGACTACACGCACAAGAAGCAGACTGGTGGTACCGGCCAGTTCGCCAAGGTGCAGATCGCGATCGAGCCGATCGAGGGCGGCGACGCCTCGTACGAGTTCGTGAACAAGGTGACCGGTGGCCGTATCCCGAAGGAGTACATCCCTTCGGTGGACGCCGGTGCGCAGGAGGCCATGCAGTTCGGCATCCTCGCGGGCTACGAGATGACGGGCGTCCGCGTCACGCTCATCGACGGTGGCTACCACGAGGTCGACTCCTCCGAGCTCGCCTTCAAGATCGCCGGTTCGCAGGCCTTCAAGGAGGCCGCGCGCAAGGCCAGCCCCGTGCTGCTCGAGCCGATGATGGCCGTCGAGGTCACCACGCCCGAGGACTACATGGGTGAGGTCATCGGCGACATCAACTCCCGCCGTGGCCAGATCCAGGCCATGGAGGAGCGGGCCGGTGCCCGCGTCGTGAAGGGCCTCGTGCCCCTCTCGGAGATGTTCGGTTACGTCGGCGACCTGCGCAGCAAGACGTCCGGCCGTGCGAGCTACTCCATGCAGTTCGACTCCTACGCCGAGGTTCCGCGGAACGTCGCCGAGGAGATCATCGCGAAGGCCAAGGGCGAGTAACACACCGCGTTCAACGCGCTGCGTTCACACGCCGTAGGCTTGACTCCGGAGCCTGCCGGGGTATTCCTCCCCAATCGTGGGGGAATGCCCCGGGGCCCGGGCACTAACAGCAAAGATCACCTGGCGCCGATGAAGTAAGGCGTACAGAACCACTCCACAGGAGGACCCCAGTGGCGAAGGCGAAGTTCGAGCGGACTAAGCCGCACGTCAACATCGGCACCATCGGTCACATCGACCACGGTAAGACGACCCTCACGGCCGCCATTACCAAGGTGCTGCACGACGCGTTCCCGGACCTGAACGAGGCCTCGGCGTTCGACCAGATCGACAAGGCTCCCGAAGAGCGCCAGCGCGGTATCACCATCTCCATCGCGCACGTCGAGTACCAGACGGAGACCCGTCACTACGCCCACGTCGACTGCCCCGGTCACGCGGACTACATCAAGAACATGATCACGGGTGCGGCGCAGATGGACGGCGCCATCCTCGTTGTCGCCGCCACCGACGGCCCGATGCCGCAGACCAAGGAGCACGTGCTCCTGGCCCGCCAGGTCGGCGTTCCGTACATCGTCGTCGCCCTGAACAAGGCCGACATGGTGGACGACGAGGAGATCCTGGAGCTCGTCGAGCTCGAGGTCCGTGAGCTGCTCTCCGAGTACGAGTTCCCGGGCGACGACGTTCCGGTCGTCAAGGTCTCGGCGCTCAAGGCGCTCGAGGGCGACAAGGAGTGGGGCCAGTCGGTCCTGGACCTGATGTCCGCCGTCGACACCGCCATCCCGGAGCCGGAGCGCGACGTCGACAAGCCGTTCCTGATGCCGATCGAGGACGTCTTCACGATCACCGGTCGCGGTACGGTCGTCACCGGCCGTATCGAGCGTGGTGTCCTGAAGGTCAACGAGACCGTCGACATCATCGGCATCAAGACCGAGAAGACCACCACCACGGTCACCGGCATCGAGATGTTCCGCAAGCTGCTCGACGAGGGCCAGGCCGGTGAGAACGTCGGTCTGCTGCTCCGCGGCATCAAGCGCGAGGACGTCGAGCGCGGCCAGGTCATCATCAAGCCGGGCTCGGTCACCCCGCACACCGAGTTCGAGGCGCAGGCCTACATCCTGTCCAAGGACGAGGGTGGCCGCCACACGCCGTTCTTCAACAACTACCGTCCGCAGTTCTACTTCCGTACGACTGACGTGACCGGTGTTGTGACCCTCCCCGAGGGCACCGAGATGGTCATGCCCGGCGACAACACTGAGATGAAGGTCGAGCTCATCCAGCCCATCGCCATGGAAGAGGGCCTGAAGTTCGCCATCCGTGAGGGTGGCCGGACCGTGGGCGCCGGCCAGGTCACCAAGATCAACAAGTGAGCTTGTTGATCTGACCTGGTAGCTCCAGCGCGAGCTCCTGAAGGGGCCCGTACGACTTCGGTCGTACGGGCCCTTTCGCTTGTCCTGTGCCGGACGGGGCCGACGGTTGCGCGGTGAAGTCTCGGCAAACCTTGCGGGACGCGGCGCGGGACTCGTCGTGGAGACTTGGCGCAGTTCGCCCCGCCGATGCCCCGAATGCCCCTGTCTTCCATCTGTGGGGCGGTTGTGACGCCCTAGCGTGAGGGACCGGAGCAGCCAGACAGGGGATGATCGCCGATGTCCGTGATGGTCGACCGGCCGACGCAGCAGTTGCGGGCGGTGCAGGTCCCCCGTCGGTCGGCCCCGCTCCGCCGCGAGCGTCCGCGCCTGTACGCCATCGACGGCATACGCCTCGTCGCCGCACTGATGGTCGCCGTGCACCACTACGCCGGCAGCTGGCGGGTCGACCAGCCGGACAACCTCGTCTGGGGCAGACCGGCGTCCGAGGTCATGCCGACGGTGTTCCGCTTCGCGACCTACGGCTGGATCGGCGTCGAGATCTTCTTCGTCATCAGCGGCTTCGTGATCTGCATGTCCTGCTGGGGGCGCACCCCGCGGCAGTTCTTCGTCTCCCGGGTGATCCGGCTCTACCCGGCGTACTGGTTCGCCATCGCCTTCACCACGGCCGTGGTGGTGGCGGTGCCGGGCGTCTGGGAGCGGCTGAAGCTGCGCGACATCCTGCTCAACTTCACGATGCTGCAGTCAGGTTCGGGCGTGGACAGCGTCGACGGGGTGTACTGGACGCTCTGGTCGGAGCTGCGCTTCTACCTGCTCTTCATGGTCGTCGTCGCCACCGGGCTGACGTACCGCAAGGTCGTCATCTTCTGCTGTGTGTGGGGTGCGGCGGCGATGCTGGCGCCGGTGGCGAAGTTCCACCTGCTGACGCTGGTGGCCAACCCGGACGGTGCGTGGTTCTTCATCGCCGGGCTGGCCCTGTATCTGATGCACCGCTTCGGGCAGGACCTCCTCCTGTGGGGGATCCTCGCGATGGCATGGCTGATGGGGCAGCGGCAGCTGGGCCTCAGGATCGACAACAACGAGCATGTGTCGGGATGGCGGGGGAGTGCCGTCATCTTCACCGTGTTCCTGCTGGTGATGGTCGCCATCGCGCTGGGTGCGACGGACCGGATCCGGTGGAGGTGGCTGGTGACGGCGGGGAGCCTGACGTATCCGCTGTATCTGCTGCACTACGTCGCCGGTACGACGCTCATCAACCGTCTGCGGGACACCATGGACCCGCGGCTGCTGGTCGCCGTCGTGATCGCCGGGTTCCTGGTGCTGAGCTGGCTGGTGCACCGGTTCGTGGAGGCGCCGGTGGCGCGGATGCTGAAGCGGGGGCTGGACACGTCGTTCGCGCGGCTGCGCAACGCGTGAGCGCTCCGCCGGTTGTGCCGGCGATACGTCGTCTGTTGTCTGCGGCGCCGTTGTGGCTGGTCGCGCCCGCGCGGCGGAGCCGCAAATCGGCACAGAGCCCCGCGCCCCTTGGGGGGCGCGGGGCGCCCTGATCCCTACCGGCGGCGGGCTGTGGCCTCCAGTGCCGTCGTCGCCGTACCCCACATGTTGTCGGTGACGTTGACCGTGTGGCCCGGCGGGACGATCTCGTCGATGCGGTCGAGTACGTCGGTGGGCAGGTCGATGTCGTCCGCCGCGAGGTAGGACTCGAGGTGTTCCATCGTGCGCGGGCCGACGATCGCGGAGGTGACCGCCGGGTGGCGGGTGACGAAGGCGATCGCCAGCTGGACGAGGGTCAATCCGGCCTCGTCGGCGAGTGCGCCGAGGGCGTCGGCGGCATCGAGCTTCGCCGCGTTCGCCGCGGACGTGGCGTCGTAGAGGGCGGCGAAACGACTCTGCCGGACGACCGAGCCCGGCCCGCCGATCTCCCCGCCCTTGCGGTAGCGGCCCGAGAGCCAGCCGCCGGCCAGCGGGCTGTAGCTCAGGACGCCCATGCCGTGGCGCCGGCAGGTCGGCAGCACGTCGTACTCGACGGCGCGGGCGAGCAGGGAGTACGGCGGCTGCTCGGTGCGGAAGCGCTCGCGGCCGCGGCGCTCGGCGGTCCACTGCGCCTCGACGATCTCGGACGCGGGGACCGTCGACGCGCCGAACGCGCGGATCTTGCCCGCGTGCACCAGGTCGGAGAGGACGCCCAGGGTCTCGTCGACATCGGTGGCCGGGTCGAGGCGGTGGACCTGGTAGAGGTCGATCCAGTCGGTGCCGAGGCGGCGCAGCGAACCCTCGACCGCTTCGGTTATCCAACGCCGCGATGTTCCACGGTGGTTGGGGTCCTCACCGAACGGCAGCCCGACCTTCGTGGCGAGCACCACGTTCTCGCGCCGCCCACCGGCGAGCGCCTTGCCGACGATCTCCTCCGACTCGCCGGCGGAGTAGAAGTCGGCGGTGTCGATGAAGTTGATCCCCGCGTCGAGGGCGCGGTGAATGATCTTCGCCGACTCCTCGTGATCGGAGTTGCCGAAGGTGCCGAGCATCATTGCGCCCAGGCACAGCCGGCTGACCGAGACGCCGGTGCGTCCCAGGGGTCGGTAGTCCATGAAGAAACTCCTCAGGTGGCAGCGAGAAACGGATAGGCTGTCCACATCACTGTAGCGGATAGGCTATCCGTTTAGTGCTCGATAAGCTTCCTCCATGTCCCGACCGGCGCCCCGCCCCCCTGTGAGACGTGCCGACGCCGAGCGCAACCGCGACCGGATCCTCGCTGCCGCCCGCACCGCGTTCGCCGCTCCCGACGCCCAGGTGTCGATGGCTGAGGTCGCGCGCCGCGCCGGTGTCGGCATGGCCACGCTGTACCGCAACTTTCCCGGCCGCCAGGAGCTCCTGGAAGCCCTCTACACCGACGAGGTCAGCGCCGTCTGCGATGCGGCCGGGACCGTCGGCGGCGAGTCGCCCGGGGCGCGGCTGACCGCCTGGCTCTCGGAGTTCTTCGCCTTCTCCACCAGGAAGCGGCACGTCGCCGCCGAGCTGCTCAAGCACTCGGACGACAGCAACCCGGTGTTCGGCGACAACCGCGCCCGGGTGCTGGCCGCCGGCCGGCCGCTGCTCGCCGCCGCGCAACGCGACCACGAGGTCCGCGACGACCTCACGCTCGAGCAGGTCCTCGACCTGGTCATCGCCATCGCCACCATCCACGGCGACGCGGGGTACCTGGAACCGATCCTCCGGGCCGCGCTCGACGGCCTGCGCGCGCCGACGTCACCCGGCACCCGATGACCGCACCGGGTGCCGGGCGACCGCGACCGGAGTCGGCTACGGCGTCACGACCTTGCCCCCGAAGGTCACCGCGAGCTTCCCGTCCGAAGCGAAGGACCAGCCCAGGCTGCCGCTGTAGGAGGAGCAGCGGGAGCCGTTCGTGCCGGTCCAGAACTGGTTGGAGCTGTCGGCGTCGCCGACCGTCTTGTCGTTCGAGCCGCTGACCGCGAACCGGCACGAGGTGTTGGTCCGGAAGACCGAGGTGCCCGCGTCGAAGGAGAAGTTGCGCTCGGCGTTGTCGACGCCGACGTTGTTGGAGATGGTCATCCTGCCCGGGTTGCTGTTGTACGTGAACCCGTGATGACCGTTGCGGTAGGCGATGCTGTGCTGCACGACGTGGTTGACCGCGATGTCGTCGCCGCCGAGCTTGTAGCCGTTGCGGTCGCCGTTGGAGTTCACGGTGCCGTCGCTGAGCGTGCCGTTTCCGTAGGACAGCGCGTACTCGATGGTCACCGGGCCGATCGCGCCGGTGTCGGTCTTCGTGTACAGGTCCCAGCCGTCGTCGATGTTGTTGTGGGAGACGTCGTAGCGGAAGACGTTCCCGGTGCCGGTGGTCAGCTTCGCGGCGAAGCCGTCCGCGTCCTCGCCGTCGGAGTCGGCGTTGTCGTGCGACTCGGAGCTCACGATCAGGTTGTTCGTCGGCCACTGGGAGCTCGGCGTGCTGGAGGAGATGCGGCCCAGCTGCAGACCCGTGTCGCGGTTGTACGCCGTCACCACGCGCTCGACGACGTTGTTGCTGCCGCCGACGTAGATGCCGTTGTCGCCGGCGTGCTGGACGGTGATGCCGTAGAGGTGCCAGTAGTTGGCGTTCAGCTGGAGCCCGCGGTTCGACGAACTCTCGCTCTGCGCCGAGAAGTTGAGCACCGGCGTCTCGCCCGGATAGGCGGACAGGGTGGTGCGGGCACTGGAGGTGCCGTTGCTGCCCGCCGGGATCGTGATCGTCGAAGAGTAGTTGTACGTCCCGCCGCGCAGGTAGATCGTGCCACCCGACGCGATGCGGCTGATCGCGGTGGCGAGCGTCGTCGGGGCGGACTGGGTGCCGGCCGCGCTGTCGGTGCCGCTGGGCGACACGTACTGCGTGGTGCTCGCGGCCTGCGCCGGGGCGCCGGACAGCGCGACGAGGGCGCCGGCCAGCAGGCTGACTGACGCGAGGACGGATCTCACTTGCATGATGGTGCCTCCGGTTCGTCCGTGACCAGGGGTGTCGTGCAGGAGAAAGCGCTTTCTCGTGTTCTCGATCGGGAACGTAAGCGCTTGCTATGAACGCGTCAATAGGCGGGTGCTTGATTCTTATTCACGGACATGAACCGAACGGGTGGCGTGGTCGTGTGACACCGGGCGCCGCGGCGACTGTGGGGGAGATGGCGAATTCGGCACAGGCGTAGGGCAGTTGGGGGCCCAGTGGCGCACACTGAAGCGTGTGCCCCGCCGGATGGGCCCATGACAGGAGGCGGTCATGTCGGATCCCGCCGCGGCTCTCGCACTCAGCGCCGCGACGACCCTCGTCAACACCATGGCCACGTCGGGCTGGGAGGCGACGAAGGCACTTTTCGTACGGCTCTTCAGGCGTCAGGGCGACGGCGACGAGCAGGCGGCGGAGCTGGAACGGGGTGCGGCCCGGGTCGCCGCCGCCGGTGACGCGGACCGTGCCCGGCAGTCGCTGGTCGGGTCGTGGCAGTACCAGCTGCAGACGCTGCTGGAGGACCACCCGGACGCCGAGGCGGAACTCCTGGAGATCCTCGCGCAGTTGCAGTCCCCGGAGGCCGGACAGCACTGGCAGCAGACCAACATCGCCCGTGACGGCGGTACGGCCTACGCGGCCCAGGGCGGCAACGTCATCCACTACTCGGTGAACCAGGTCCCCCTCGCCCCGGACCCGGACGACCAGCGGTGACCGGGGCGGACGCTCCCCGGACCCGGCGGCAGGACGTCCGCGCCGAAGGCGGCTTCGCCTACGGCGTGGTCGGCGCCGATCTGCACGTCTTCGGCGACGGCACCCCGGTCTACCTGCTGTTCGCCCGCCGCGGGGCGCCCGCCGCCGACGCCGGCTGGCTCAGGGCGCAGCCCAGCCGCATGCTCGACGCGCGCGCCGAGGTCGTCGACTTCACCGGACGGGACGCCGAACTGGGGGAGCTGACCGCCTGGCGCGACGGGCCCGCACGGTTCGCGGTGCGCTGGCTGCACGGGCCCGGCGGTCAGGGCAAGACCCGGCTGGCCGCCCGGCTCGCCGCCGACGCCGAGGCGGCCGGCTGGAAGGTCGTCGACGCCGTGCACGGCACGGACACGGCGCCGCCCGCGGAGGGCAGCCAGGACCTGGCCCTCGACGGGCACCGCGGTGTCCTCGTCCTCGTCGACTACGCCGACCGCTGGCCCGCCTCCCATCTGAGCTGGCTGTTCCACAACAGCCTGCTCCGGCAGGGCATACCGGCCCGGGTCCTGCTGATCGCCCGCTCCGCGCACGGCTGGCCGGCGGTCCGGGGCCAGCTCAACCGGCTCCGCGAGAACATCGACACCTCCGACCAGGAGCTACGGCCGCTGCCGGCCGACGGCGCCGAACGCGACCACATGTTCCGCACCGCCCGGGCCTGTTTCGCCGCGCAGTACCCCGAGGTCGAGGCCGCCGACCCGATCCCGCCGCCCGGACCTCTCGACCACCCCGACTTCGGGCTGACGCTCGCCGTGCAGATGGCCGCGCTGGTCGCCGTGGACGCGCGGGCGCACGGCCGCCGGCCGCCCGACGACATGGTCGGCCTCACCGCGTACCTGCTCGACCGCGAGCACGAGAACTGGCGGCAGCTGTACGAGAACGCGGCCGCCGGGTTGCCGCACCGCACGCCCGACCACGTCATGGCGCGGGCCGTCTTCACCGCCGTACTGACCGGGCCGGTGAGCCCTGCCGCCGGGCGCGGTCTGCTGGGCCGGCTGTTGCCGGAGGCGGAGCCGGACGTGCTGCTGGGCGATCACGCCGTCTGCTACCCGCCCGGCGGCCCGGCCCGCGCCCAGGTCCTCCAGCCCCTGCTGCCCGACCGGCTCGCCGAGGACTTCCTCGCGCTCAGCCTGCCGGGCAGTCCCGTCACCGGGTACGCCACCGACCCCTGGGCCGCGCTCGGCGTCACCGCGCTGCTGGCACGCGGCGGCGACGGGGCGGCGGCGCCGTGGACACCCCGCGCGGTGACCTTCCTCGCGGAGGCGGCCGACCGCTGGCCGCACGTGGGGCACGGGCATCTGTTCCCGGTGCTGCGGGAGGACCCCGGGCTGGCCCTGGCCGCGGGCAGCGCGGCGCTGATGTCGCTCGCGGACATCGCCGAGCTGGACTTCGGGATGGTGGAGGGGATCGAGGAGCGATTCCGGTCGATCACCGGGAACACGCGGCACGTGGACATCGACGTCGGGTACGCGGTGCTGACCGAGCGGGTCGTGGAGCGCCTTCTGGCCGAGGACACCGACGATCGCGAGCGGGCGCCGGCACTGCACACACTGGCCGTCCGGCTGGCGCACGCGGGCCGCAAGAGCGAGGCGCTGGAAGCCGAGTCACAGGCGTTGGAGCACAGCCGCGCGGTCGTGGAGGCGGGCAACCCCGACCGGCAGGCACGCGGGATCGACCTGCACAACCACGCCATGGCCCTGAGCCACCTCAGCGACCTGCTCGCGACCGCCGGCGATCTGCAGGACGCGGCCGAGACGGCCAGGGCCGCGGTGGAGATCATGCGCAACCTGGCACAGGGCGACGAGGAGCGCTACATGGCGCCCTTCGCCCATGCGACGGGCACGCTCGTGTCGCGGCTGAGGCAGCTCGGCCATACGGCGAAGGCTCTGGAGTACGCCGAGATCGCGCTGGTGATGTACGACGAGGTCATCCGGAGCGACCCCGCCCGGACGATGGCGCGGCACCTGTCCGGCTGTACGGCGGCGGCCCGGCAGCTCGCCTCGCTCCTGGACGAGAACGACCGGCCGGAGGACGCCCTGAAGGTCTACGGGGCTGCCCTGGAGTATGGACGGGTCCTTGCGGACGCGGCTCCTGAGTCCGAACTTCCGGGCCTCGCCGCCGCGTTGAGCGGCCTCGGGCGCACGCTGGCCCGCCTCGGCCGGCACGAGGAGGCGTTGGCGCCCACCACCGAGGCCGCCGAACTGTTCCGCCGGCTGGAGAAGAGCAATCCCGCCGAGTTCCGCTTCCACCTCGCCGGGGCCCTGCAGAACCTCGGCGAGCAGCTCGCGACCCTGTCCCGCCGCAGAGAGGCGCTGGCCGCCTTCGAGGAGGCGCTCGCCCTGTTCCGCCGGCTCGCCGAGGCCGACCCGGACGCGCACCTGCCGAACGTCGCCGAACTCCTCGGCCGAGTCGCCGACACACTGTCCGCCACCGGCCGCAGGACCGAGGCTCCCGGCCCCGACGAGGAGTCAGTGGCCATCCTCCGGCGGCTCGCTCGCGACGAGCCGTCGTACCGGGAGATCCTGGCCCCCGCGCTGAACAACCTGTGTCTCCGCCTCGCCGAGGCGGGCCGGCCCGCAGACGCGATCGCACCCGCCCGCGAGGCCCTGGCCCTCCACCGGGACCTCGCGCAGGAGGACCCGCGCACCTACATGCCGCTCCTCGCCGTCGCCGTCTACAACATGGGTGTACGGCACGGCGCCGTCGGCAGCCCGGCGGAAGCCGTGGAGGCACTGACCGAGGCCGTGGGGCGCTTCCGGCAGCTGGCCGCGATGGACCCCGCCGGCCACACCGGGCAGCTCGCCCTGGCCCTCGGCTCTCTCGGCGAACAACTCGGCGCCCTCGGGCGGCACGACGAGATGCTCGCCGTCAGTCAGGAGAGCCTCGACCTGCTCCGGCCGCGCTCCACCTCGGACGGCGACCGTCTGCTCGAGTTCACCAAGGCACAGCTGAGGTACGCCCTGATGCGGCAGAAGGCCGGTGCGGACCTCGACGCGGCGCTGGCGGAGGCGGTCGACGCCGTGAACACGTACTGGCCGGCGGCCGAGCGCAACCCCGTCTTCATTCCCGCGCTCAAACAGGCGCTCGGTATCCTGGCGGACGTCTGCGAGGCCCTCGGCATGCACTCCGACGCCGCCGACTTCCGGCGCAAACGGGAGGGCATCCCCGAGCCGGATCGGCCCCGTGTTTGACCTACGTCACCCTCGGGGTATTCTCTCCGGCTCGATTGGCCAGGCCCCCGCCCCATATGGCAGACTGTCGGAGTTGCTCGGTCGAGTGTTGATGCTGCGCGCCTCCCGCCGGGAGGACCGAAAGCGAGTCCCACAGTACTCGTCGTCCTAACTGCCACTTCGGCAGCACTGGGGCGGACGTACGGGAATCTTTCGGGAAGTGTCAGTGCGGCACCGGCCAGGCACCCGGTGGACTTCTCGTCCTCGGCCTGCGGTTCCGGAAGGGCCGTGTTTTCCCGGCAGGGATGTTCGAACAAGGGACATCTGTGTCAGCGAAAGCGCGACACGCCCGACCGCGTGGGTCGGAGAACGAGGGTGAAGCCGCCGGGTTCCAGAGCTGTATAGAGACAGGACTACTGAGTAGCCATGGCGGGACAGAAGATCCGCATCCGGCTCAAGGCCTACGACCACGAGGTCATCGACTCCTCGGCGAAGAAGATCGTCGAGACGGTGACCCGCACTGGTGCGTCGGTCGCGGGCCCGGTGCCGCTGCCCACTGAGAAGAACGTGTACTGCGTCATCAAGTCGCCGCACAAGTACAAGGACTCGCGCGAGCACTTCGAGATGCGCACGCACAAGCGCCTGATCGACATTCTCGACCCCACCCCCAAGACCGTTGACTCTCTGATGCGACTCGACCTCCCGGCCGGTGTCGACATCGAGATCAAGCTCTGAGGGTCGGTGAGCTGAGAATGGCTAAGCAGATCAAGGGCATCCTGGGCGAGAAGCTCGGCATGACGCAGGTGTGGGACGCGAACAACCGCGTCGTTCCGGTCACCGTCGTCAAGGCCGGCCCCAACGTCGTCACCCAGGTCCGTACGAACGACAGCGACGGCTACGAGTCGGTCCAGATCGCCTTCGGCGAGATCGACCCGCGCAAGGTGAACAAGCCCCTCAAGGGCCACTTCGCCAAGGCCGACGTCACCCCCCGTCGCCACCTCGTCGAGATCCGCACCGCGGACGCCTCCGAGTACACGCTGGGCCAGGAGATCACCGCTGAGGTGTTCGAGGCCGGCGTGAAGGTCGACGTGACCGGCAAGAGCAAGGGCAAGGGCTTCGCCGGTGTCATGAAGCGTCACAACTTCAAGGGCCTCGGCGCCGGTCACGGCACCCAGCGCAAGCACCGCTCGCCCGGTTCCATCGGTGGCTGCGCCACCCCGGGCCGCGTGTTCAAGGGCCTCCGCATGGCGGGTCGCATGGGCAACGAGCGTGTCACCACCCAGAACCTGACCGTCCACGCCGTTGACGCGGAGAAGGGTCTGCTGCTCATCAAGGGCGCGGTTCCCGGTCCGAACGGCGGCCTCGTCCTGGTCCGCACCGCGGCCAAGGGGGCCTGAGGTAACCGATGAGCACTGTTGACATCCTTTCGCCTGCCGGCGAGAAGACCGGTTCCGTCGAGCTCCCTGCGGAGATCTTCGGCGTGGAGAAGGTCAGCATCCCGCTGATCCACCAGGTCGTCGTCGCGCAGAACGCGGCTGCCCGCCAGGGCACGCACAAGACGAAGACCCGTGGCGAGGTCCGTGGTGGCGGCAAGAAGCCGTACCGCCAGAAGGGCACCGGCCGCGCCCGTCAGGGCTCGACCCGTGCGCCGCAGTTCGCCGGCGGTGGCGTCGTCCACGGCCCGCAGCCGCGTGACTACTCGCAGCGGACCCCGAAGAAGATGAAGGCTGCCGCCCTGCGTCACGCCCTCACCGACCGGGCCCGCCACAACCGCATCCACGTCGTCACCGGCGTGATCGAGGGCGAGACCCCCTCCACGAAGGCCGCCAAGACGCTGTTCGGCAAGATCTCGGAGCGCAAGAACCTGCTCCTGGTCGTCGACCGCGCCGACGAGGCCGCGTGGCTGTCCGCCCGCAACCTGCCCCAGGTCCACATCCTGGAGCCGGGCCAGCTGAACACGTACGACGTGATCGTCTCGGACGACGTGGTCTTCACCCAGGCCGCTCTCGAGTCCTTCGTCGCCGGCCCGAAGGCCAACGACACCGAAGGGAGCGAGGCCTGATGGCTACGCGTCACCCGAGCATTGCCTCCAAGGCGGCCAAGGCCGCCAAGGCCGCGCGCGTCGCCAAGGCGCGTCGCCACGCCACCGAGGGCAAGAACACCGTCGAGACGCCGCTGAGCAAGTCGTACACGGACCCCCGTGACGTCCTGCTGAAGCCGGTCGTGTCGGAGAAGAGCTACGCGCTCCTGGACGAGAACAAGTACACGTTCATCGTCGACCCGAACGCCAACAAGACCCAGATCAAGCAGGCCGTCCAGGCGGTCTTCTCGGTCAAGGTCACCGGGGTCAACACGATCAACCGCATCGGCAAGCGCAAGCGGACCCGCACCGGCTTCGGCCAGCGTGCGGCCACCAAGCGCGCGATCGTGACCCTCGCCGAGGGCGACCGTATCGACATCTTCGGCGGTCCGACCGCCTGAGGGCGGTCCGGATCGTCCGATATCGGACGAGGACTGAGAAATGGGAATCCGCAAGTACAAGCCGACTACGCCGGGCCGTCGTGGTTCCAGCGTCGCCGACTTCGTCGAGGTCACGCGGTCCACGCCGGAGAAGTCGTTGGTCCGCCCCCTGCACAGCAAGGGTGGCCGTAACAACTCCGGTCGTGTGACCGTCCGCCACCAGGGTGGTGGCCACAAGCGCGCCTACCGCGTGATCGACTTCCGTCGTCACGACAAGGACGGCGTGCCGGCGAAGGTCGCGCACATCGAGTACGACCCCAACCGCACCGCGCGCATCGCGCTGCTCCACTACGCGGACGGCGAGAAGCGCTACATCCTGGCGCCGAAGGGCCTGAACCAGGGCGACCGGATCGAGAACGGTCCCGGCGCCGACATCAAGCCCGGCAACAACCTGGCGCTGCGCAACATCCCGGTCGGTACGACGATCCACTCCGTGGAGCTTCGTCCGGGCGGTGGCGCCAAGTTCGCCCGCTCCGCCGGTGCCTCGGTGCAGCTGCTCGCGAAGGAGGGCACGATGGCCCACCTCCGCATGCCGTCCGGTGAGATCCGCCTGGTCGACCAGCGCTGCCGCGCCACGGTCGGCGAGGTCGGCAACGCCGAGCAGAGCAACATCAACTGGGGCAAGGCCGGCCGCAAGCGCTGGCTGGGCGTCCGCCCGACCGTTCGCGGTGTGGCGATGAACCCGGTTGACCACCCCCACGGTGGTGGTGAGGGCAAGACCTCCGGTGGTCGCCACCCGGTCAGCCCCTGGGGTCAGAAGGAAGGTCGTACTCGTTCGCCCAAGAAGGCGTCGAACAAGTACATCGTCCGCCGCCGCAAGACGAACAAGAAGCGCTAGGAGCGGGTTTAGATGCCGCGCAGTCTCAAGAAGGGGCCCTTCGTCGACGAGCACCTCGCCAAGAAGGTGGATGCTCAGAACGAAGCCGGTTCCAAGAACGTCATCAAGACCTGGTCCCGTCGCTCGATGATCGTCCCGGCCATGCTCGGCCACACGATCGCGGTGCACAACGGCAAGACCCACATCCCGGTGTTCGTCACCGAGTCGATGGTCGGCCACAAGCTCGGCGAGTTCTCGCCGACGCGCACCTTCCGGGGCCACGTCAAGGACGACCGGAAGTCGAAGCGCCGCTAGTAGCGGATCGCATTCAGACACGTAAGTAACTGAGAGGGACAACCATGGAAGCCAGGGCCCAGGCGCGGTACATCCGCGTTACGCCCATGAAGGCCCGCCGCGTGGTGGACCTTATCCGTGGCATGGACGCCACGGAGGCTCAGGCTGTTCTGCGATTCGCTCCGCAGGCAGCCTCCGTGCCCGTCGGCAAGGTGCTCGACAGCGCCATCGCCAACGCCGCGCACAACTACGACCACACCGACGCCGACAGCCTCTTCATCTCCGAGGCGTACGTCGACGAGGGCCCGACCCTGAAGCGGTTCCGTCCGCGCGCCCAGGGCCGTGCCTACCGGATCCGCAAGCGGACCAGCCACATCACCGTGGTCGTCAGCAGCAAGGAAGGAACCCGGTAATGGGCCAGAAGGTTAACCCGCATGGGTTCCGGCTCGGTGTCACCACGGACTTCAAGTCCCGGTGGTACGCCGACAAGCTGTACAAGGACTACGTCAAGGAAGACGTCGCCATCCGTCGGATGATGACGTCCGGCATGGAGCGCGCCGGCATCTCGAAGGTGGAGATCGAGCGCACCCGTGACCGTGTGCGTGTGGACATCCACACCGCTCGTCCGGGCATCGTCATCGGCCGCCGTGGCGCCGAGGCCGACCGCATCCGCGGTGACCTCGAGAAGCTCACGGGCAAGCAGGTCCAGCTGAACATCCTCGAGGTCAAGAACCCCGAGACGGACGCTCAGCTGGTTGCTCAGGCCGTCGCCGAGCAGCTCTCCTCCCGCGTCTCCTTCCGCCGCGCCATGCGTAAGAGCATGCAGTCGGCGATGAAGGCCGGCGCCAAGGGCATCAAGATCCAGTGCGGTGGCCGCCTCGGTGGCGCCGAGATGTCCCGCTCGGAGTTCTACCGCGAGGGCCGTGTGCCCCTGCACACGCTCCGCGCGAACGTGGACTACGGCTTCTTCGAGGCCAAGACGACCTTCGGCCGCATCGGTGTGAAGGTCTGGATCTACAAGGGCGACGTCAAGAACATCGCCGAGGTCCGCGCCGAGAACGCCGCTGCCCGTGCGGGTAACCGCCCGGCGCGCGGCGGTGCCGACCGCCCGGCCCGTGGTGGCCGCGGTGGCGAGCGGCGCGGTCGCAAGCCGCAGCAGGCTGCAGGCTCCGAGGCCCCCAAGGCCGAGGCTCCCGCTGCCGCTCCGGCTGCTGAGAGCACCGGAACGGAGGCCTGACCGTCATGCTGATCCCCCGTAGGGTCAAGCACCGCAAGCAGCACCACCCGGGACGCAGCGGCGCTGCCAAGGGCGGCACGCAGGTTGCGTTCGGCGAGTACGGCATCCAGGCGCTCACCCCGGCGTACGTGACGAACCGTCAGATCGAGGCCGCTCGTATCGCCATGACGCGTCACATCAAGCGTGGTGGCAAGGTCTGGATCAACATCTACCCGGACCGTCCCCTCACCAAGAAGCCTGCCGAGACCCGCATGGGTTCCGGTAAGGGTTCGCCGGAGTGGTGGATCGCCAACGTCAAGCCCGGACGCGTGATGTTCGAGCTGTCGTACCCCAACGAGAAGATTGCGCGTGAGGCCCTGACTCGTGCGGCGCACAAGCTGCCGATGAAGTGCCGGATCGTCAAGCGCGAGGCAGGTGAAGCGTGATGTCGGCCGGTACCAAGGCGTCCGAGCTGCGCGAGCTGGGCAACGAGGAGCTTCTGGCGAAGCTCCGCGAGGCCAAGGAAGAGCTGTTCAACCTCCGCTTCCAGGCGGCGACCGGTCAGCTCGAGAACCACGGTCGGCTCAAGGCCGTCCGTAAGGACATCGCGCGGATCTACACCCTGATGCGTGAGCGCGAGCTGGGCATCGAGACGGTGGAGAGCGCCTGATGAGTGAGAGCAACGTGACTGAGCAGACTGCAGAGGCCCGCGGCTTCCGCAAGACCCGTGAGGGTCTCGTCGTCAGCGACAAGATGGACAAGACCGTCGTCGTCGCCGTCGAGGACCGCGTCAAGCACGCGCTGTACGGCAAGGTCATCCGCCGTACCAACAAGCTCAAGGCGCACGACGAGCAGAACGCCGCGGGTGTCGGCGACCGTGTCCTCCTCGCGGAGACCCGGCCGCTGTCCGCCACGAAGCGGTGGCGCGTCGTCGAGATCCTCGAGAAGGCCAAGTAATTTCCTGCGGGGATCATCCCGCAGGACAGTTCCGCCAGGCTCCAACCGGGCTGAGCAATCAGCCCGGTTGGGGAACCGGCAGACAAACAGGAGATAGACGTGATCCAGCAGGAGTCGCGACTGCGCGTCGCCGACAACACTGGTGCGAAGGAAATCCTTTGCATCCGTGTGCTCGGTGGCTCCGGTCGCCGCTACGCGGGCATCGGTGACGTCATCGTCGCCACCGTCAAGGACGCGATCCCCGGTGGCAACGTGAAGAAGGGTGACGTCGTCAAGGCCGTCATCGTTCGCACCGTCAAGGAGCGCCGCCGTCCGGACGGCTCGTACATCCGCTTCGACGAGAACGCCGCCGTCATTCTGAAGAACGACGGCGACCCTCGCGGCACCCGCATCTTCGGCCCGGTGGGGCGTGAGCTGCGCGAGAAGAAGTTCATGAAGATCATCTCGCTGGCTCCGGAGGTGCTGTAAGCATGAAGATCAAGAAGGGCGACCTGGTCCAGGTCATCACCGGCAAGGACAAGGGCAAGCAGGGCAAGGTCATTGCCGCTTACCCGCGCGACGAGCGCGTCCTGGTCGAGGGTGTCAACCGGGTCAAGAAGCACACCAAGGCCGGTCCGACCGCTCGCGGTTCGCAGGCCGGTGGCATCGTCACGACCGAGGCGCCGATCCACGTCTCCAACGTCCAGCTGGTCGTTGAGAAGGACGGCAACAAGGTCGTCACGCGTGTCGGTTACCGCTTCGACGACGAGGGCAACAAGATCCGCGTTGCCAAGCGGACGGGTGAGGACATCTGATGGCTACCACCACCACTCCGCGTCTCAAGACGAAGTACCGCGAGGAGATCGCGGGCAAGCTGCGTGACGAGTTCAAGTACGAGAACGTCATGCAGATCCCCGGCCTCGTCAAGATCGTGGTCAACATGGGTGTGGGCGACGCCGCCCGCGACTCCAAGCTGATCGAGGGCGCCATCCGCGACCTCACCACGATCACCGGTCAGAAGCCGGCCGTCACCAAGGCCCGCAAGTCCATCGCGCAGTTCAAGCTGCGTGAGGGCCAGCCGATCGGTGCCCACGTCACGCTCCGTGGCGACCGCATGTGGGAGTTCCTGGACCGCACCCTGTCGCTCGCGCTCCCGCGCATCCGCGACTTCCGTGGTCTGTCCCCCAAGCAGTTCGACGGCCGTGGCAACTACACCTTCGGTCTCACCGAGCAGGTCATGTTCCACGAGATCGACCAGGACAAGATCGACCGTACCCGGGGTATGGACATCACCGTGGTGACCACGGCGACCAACGACGCTGAGGGCCGCGCCCTCCTTCGTCACCTCGGCTTCCCCTTCAAGGAGGCGTGAGCGAGATGGCGAAGAAGGCTCTGATCGCGAAGGCTGCTCGCAAGCCCAAGTTCGGCGTGCGTGGCTACACGCGCTGCCAGCGCTGCGGCCGTCCCCACTCCGTGTACCGCAAGTTCGGCCTGTGCCGCGTGTGCCTTCGTGAGATGGCTCACCGTGGCGAGCTGCCGGGCGTGACCAAGAGCTCCTGGTAATCCCCCATTTAGGGATTTCCGGAGGCTCTCGGTAAGCAATGGGCGTGTCAGGCGCCCCTCTCTCCATGGCTTAGGCTTGGGGGGTTGGGCGCCTGACGGTCGCCCGTACGACTTACTACGCCGTAGGTCCACCGCGCCGCACCCGTCCCGTCTCGGATCGGGGAGAGGGATGGCGCACCAGGAAACCCCGGCGAGAGAGGCCGAAGGCCAATTCATGACCATGACTGATCCGATCGCAGACATGCTTACGCGTCTGCGGAACGCGAACTCGGCATACCACGACTCCGTGACGATGCCGGCATCGAAGATCAAGTCGCACATCGCGGAGATCCTCCAGCAGGAGGGCTTCATCACGGGCTGGAAGATCGAGGACGCCGAGGTCGGCAAGAACCTCGTTCTCGAGCTGAAGTTCGGCCCGAACCGTGAGCGCTCCATCGCGGGCATCAAGCGGATCTCCAAGCCCGGTCTCCGGGTGTACGCGAAGTCCACCAACCTGCCCAAGGTCCTCGGTGGCCTCGGCGTGGCGATCATCTCCACGTCGCACGGTCTTCTGACCGACAAGCAGGCCGGCAAGAAGGGCGTGGGTGGGGAAGTCCTCGCCTACGTCTGGTAGCGGAAGGGAACGGAGGAAACAGCTATGTCGCGTATTGGCAAGCTCCCCATCACGGTTCCCGCCGGCGTGGACGTCACCATCGACGGCCGTACGGTCTCGGTCAAGGGCCCCAAGGGCTCGCTGACCCACACCGTTGCCGCGCCGATCGACATCGCCAAGGGTGAGGACGGCGTTCTCAACGTCACCCGCCCCAACGACGAGCGTCAGAACAAGGCCCTGCACGGCCTGTCCCGCACGCTGGTGGCGAACATGATCACCGGCGTGACCCAGGGTTACGTGAAGAAGCTCGAGATCAGCGGTGTCGGTTACCGCGTCACGGCCAAGGGTTCGAACCTCGAGTTCGCTCTCGGCTACAGCCACCCGATCACCGTCGAGGCGCCCGAGGGCATCACCTTCAAGGTGGAGGCCCCCACCCGGTTCTCGGTCGAGGGCATCGACAAGCAGAAGGTCGGCGAGGTTGCGGCCAACATCCGCAAGCTGCGCAAGCCCGACCCGTACAAGGCCAAGGGCGTCAAGTACGAGGGCGAAGTCATCCGCCGCAAGGTCGGAAAGGCGGGTAAGTAAGCCATGGCATACGGACAGAAGATCCTGAAGGGCGACGCCTACAAGCGCGCCGCGATCAAGCGCCGTCACATCCGGATCCGCAAGCGGATCAACGGTACGGCGGAGCGTCCGCGTCTGGTCGTTACCCGCTCCAACCGCCACATCGTGGCCCAGGTGATCGACGACCTCAAGGGGCACACCCTTGCGTCGGCGTCCACCCTGGACACCTCGATCCGCGGTGGCGAGGGCGACAAGTCCGCGCAGGCCAAGCAGGTCGGTGCCCTGGTCGCCGAGCGCGCCAAGGCCGCCGGTGTCGAGGCCGTCGTGTTCGACCGTGGTGGCAACCAGTACGCCGGGCGCATCGCCGCCCTGGCGGACGCCGCCCGCGAAGCCGGGCTCAAGTTCTGAGCCGCTCGTAGCTAGCGGAAAGAGAGAGGTAATCCAATGGCTGGACCCCAGCGCCGCGGTGGCGGTGCCGGTGGCGGCGAGCGGCGGGACCGTAAGGGTCGTGACGGTGGCGCAGCCGCCGCCGAGAAGACCGCTTACGTTGAGCGTGTCGTCGCGATCAACCGTGTCGCCAAGGTTGTGAAGGGTGGTCGTCGCTTCAGCTTCACCGCGCTGGTCGTGGTGGGCGACGGTGACGGCACCGTGGGTGTCGGTTACGGCAAGGCCAAGGAGGTGCCGGCCGCCATCGCCAAGGGTGTTGAGGAGGCCAAGAAGCACTTCTTCAAGGTCCCCCGTATCCAGGGCACCATCCCGCACCCCATCCAGGGTGAGAAGGCTGCCGGCGTCGTGCTGCTCAAGCCCGCGTCCCCCGGTACCGGTGTTATCGCCGGTGGTCCGGTGCGTGCCGTGCTCGAGTGCGCCGGTATCCACGACGTGCTGTCGAAGTCGCTCGGCTCCGACAACGCGATCAACATCGTGCACGCCACCGTGGAGGCCCTGAAGGGTCTGCAGCGTCCCGAGGAGATCGCGGCCCGCCGTGGTCTGCCGCTCGAGGACGTCGCCCCCGCGGCTCTGCTCCGTGCGCGTGCCGGGGCGGGTGTGTGATCATGGCGCAGCTCAAGATCACGCAGGTCAAGTCCTACATCGGCAGCAAGCAGAACCACCGTGACACCCTGCGCTCCCTTGGTCTCAAGGGCATCAACACGCAGGTCGTCAAGGAGGACCGCCCCGAGTTCCGCGGCATGGTGCACACCGTCCGCCACCTCGTGACGGTCGAGGAGGTCGACTGATCATGGCGGAGAACAACCCGCTCAAGATCCACAACCTCCGTCCCGCCCCGGGCGCCAAGACCGCCAAGACCCGTGTCGGTCGTGGTGAGGCGTCGAAGGGTAAGACGGCCGGTCGTGGTACCAAGGGTACGAAGGCCCGTTACCAGGTTCCGGAGCGCTTCGAGGGTGGGCAGATGCCCCTCCACATGCGTCTTCCGAAGCTGAAGGGCTTCAAGAACCCGTTCAAGACCGAGTTCCAGGTCGTGAACCTCGACAAGCTGGCCGCGCTCTACCCCGAGGGTGGCGAGGTCACCGTCGAGGGTCTGGTGGCCAAGGGTGCCGTTCGCAAGAACAGCCTCGTCAAGGTCCTCGGCCAGGGCGAGATCTCCGTGGCGCTGCAGGTGACGGTCGACGCCGTCTCCGGCTCCGCCAAGGAGAAGATCACCGCCGCCGGCGGCACCGTCACCGAGCTCGTCTGACCCGTTCAGGCGTCTCGATGACTTGAGCGATCCCGACCGGGGATATCCCACAAAGGGGTATCCCCGGTTGGTCGTTCCACGGGGAGCTGTGCCGCCGGTAAGGTAGCCAGCACTGTTCTTTTTTTGTATCCGTCGAACCTCAAGACCGTCACCCTTGACGCAGTTGCGCGGGGGTCGCAGGAGGCACCGTGCTCACCGCGTTCGCCCGGGCGTTCAGGACGCCCGACCTGCGCAAGAAACTGCTCTTCACGCTCGCCATCATCGTGGTGTACCGGGTCGGTACCCACATCCCGATCCCCGGTGTCAACTACACGGCTGTCCAGGAGTGTGTGGACCAGGCGTCCGGCAACCAGGGCCTGTTCGGTCTGGTCAACATGTTCAGCGGCGGCGCGCTGCTGCAGATCACGATCTTCGCGCTGGGCATCATGCCGTACATCACGGCGAGCATCATTCTGCAGCTGCTGACCGTGGTGATCCCGCGCCTCGAAGCCCTCAAGAAGGAGGGCCAGGCCGGTACGGCGAAGATCACGCAGTACACCCGCTACCTGACCGTGGCGCTCGCCATCCTGCAGGGCACCGGCCTGGTGGCCACCGCCCGCAGCGGCGCGCTCTTCTCCGGCTGCACGGTGGCCTCGAGCATCGTCCCGGACCAGGCGATCTTCACCACCATCACCATGGTCATCTGCATGACCGCCGGTACGGCCGTCGTGATGTGGCTCGGCGAGCTCATCACCGACCGCGGCATCGGCAACGGCATGTCGATCCTGATGTTCATCTCGATCGCCGCGACCTTCCCGTCCGCGCTGTGGGCGATCAAGAAGCAGGGCACCCTCGCCGGCGGCTGGATCGAGTTCGGCACCGTCATCGCCGTCGGTCTGGTCATGGTCGGTCTGGTCGTCTTCGTCGAGCAGGCCCAGCGCAGGATCCCCGTTCAGTACGCGAAGCGCATGATCGGCCGCCGGTCCTACGGCGGTACGTCGACCTACATCCCGTTGAAGGTCAACCAGGCGGGTGTGATTCCCGTCATCTTCGCGTCGTCGCTGCTCTACATCCCGGCACTGATCGCTCAGTTCTCCGGGAGCAAGGCCGGCTGGAAGACCTGGGTCGAGCAGAACCTGACCAAGGGTGATCACCCGATTTACCTGGTCAGCTACTTCTTGCTGATCGTTTTCTTCGCGTTCTTCTACGTGGCGATCTCCTTCAACCCCGAAGAAGTCGCCGACAACATGAAGAAGTATGGTGGCTTCATCCCGGGCATCCGGGCTGGCCGACCGACCGCTGAGTACCTCAGCTACGTACTCAACCGGATCACCTGGCCGGGTTCGCTGTATCTGGGTCTGATCGCTCTCGTACCAACGATGGCGTTGGTCGGGTTCGGGGCAACCGGTAACTTCCCCTTCGGCGGGACGAGCATCCTGATCATCGTGGGTGTCGGTCTCGAGACGGTGAAGCAAATCGAGAGCCAGCTCCAGCAGCGCAATTACGAAGGGTTCCTCCGCTGATGCGAATCGTCCTCGTCGGGCCGCCCGGTGCTGGAAAGGGCACCCAGGCCACGCGCCTTGCCGGGAAGCTGTCGATCCCGCACATCTCCACGGGCGACCTGTTCCGCGCCAACATCAGCCAGCAGACGGAGCTCGGGAAACTCGCGAAGTCCTACATGGACGCCGGCAACCTCGTCCCCGACGAGGTCACCATCGCGATGGCGAAGGACCGCATGGAACAGCCGGACGCCGAGGGCGGCTTCCTGCTGGACGGTTTCCCGCGCAATGTCTCGCAGGCCGAGGCGCTCGACGAGCTGCTCAAGACCGAGGGCATCAAGCTGGACGCGGTACTCGACCTCGAGGTCCCCGAGGAAGAGGTCGTGAAGCGGATCGCCGGCCGGCGTATCTGCCGCAACGACTCGGCGCACGTCTTCCACGTGACGTACAGCCCGGCGAAGAAGGAAGGCGTCTGCGACGTCTGCGGCGGTGAGCTGTACCAGCGCGACGACGACTCCGAGGAGACCGTCCGCACCCGGCTCGAGGTCTACCACACGCAGACCGAGCCGATCATCGACTACTACAAGGCGCAGGGCCTGGTCGTCACGATCTCGTCCCTGGGCCCGGTGGACGAGGTAACACAGCGGGCCCTCGAGGCCCTCAAGCGCGAGGACGACGGCAAGTAGCCGTCCAGTCAGTTACGGCCGTGGCACCCGCAGGGGAGTCACGGCCGTACTGTTGTACAGGTAACCGGTTGACGTGAGTGACGGAGAGCGCAGGCCCCCATGGTGCAGATCAAGAGCCCCGAGCAGATCGCCAAGATGCGTGAGGCGGGGCTGGTCGTCGCCGCGATCCACGCGGCGACCCGTGAGGCGGCGGTGCCCGGAGCCACCACCAAGGACCTGGACGAGGTCGCCCGCAAGGTCCTCGCCGAGCACAACGCCAAGCCCAACTTCCTTGGCTACGGCGGCTTTCCGGCCACGATCTGCACTTCCGTCAACGAGGTCGTCGTTCACGGCATCCCCTCCGACGACGTCGTCCTGAAGGACGGCGACGTCATCTCCATCGACTGCGGCGCGATCATCGACGGCTGGCACGGTGACGCGGCGTACACCGCCTTCGTCGGCTCCGGCCACGCCCCCGACCTGATCGAACTCTCCCGGGTCACCGAGGAGTCGATGTGGGCGGGCATCGCGGCGATGAAGCAGGGCAACCGTCTGGTCGACGTCTCCCGTGCCATCGAGACGTACATCCGCCGCCAGCCGAAGCCCGGCGGCGGCAAGTACGGGATCATCGAGGACTACGGCGGCCACGGCATCGGCACCGAGATGCACATGGACCCGCACCTGCTGAACTACGTCGACCGCCGCCGCGGCAAGGGCCCCAAGCTGGTCCCCGGCTTCTGCCTCGCGATCGAGCCGATGGTCTCCCTGGGCACCCCCAAGACCGAGGTCCTCTCCGACGACTGGACGGTCATCACCACGGACGGCACATGGTCCTCCCACTGGGAGCACTCCGTCGCACTGACCGAGCAGGGCCCCCTGGTCCTGACGGCCCCGGACGGCGGCAGGGCGAAGCTGGCGGAGCACGGGATTGCGGCGGCGCCGGATCCGCTGGCGTGATGGACCTGGGTCACCACCGTCGGTCGGAGGCCGGCGCAGCCGCTCGGAGCTTGTGAGGCGCTCCCGGCGCCGAGCCCGCGAGAGCGGTGTCAAGGAGCGGACGGCGGCAGGGCGAAGCTGGCGGAGCACGGGATTGCGGCGGCGCCGGATCCGCTGGCGTGATGGACCTGGGTCACCACCGTCGGTCGGAGGC
>NZ_JBEYVO010000013.1:0-2144 GCF_040644055.1 Streptomyces sp. NPDC047043 | reverse complement strand
GCCGGCGCAGCCGCTCGAAGCTTGTGAGGCGCTCCCGGCGCCGAGCCCGCGAGAGCGGTGTCAAGGAGCGGACGGCGGCAGGGCGAAGCCGGCGGAGCACGGGATCGCGGCGGCGCCGGATCCGCTTGCCTGAGGGCGCGTTGCTTAAGGATCTCCGTCGTGGGGCAAGCTCTCTCGATTCGTGTTTCCGGGTGCGCTGACGTAGACTGACTCGTCGGCTCTCGTGCACCCGCATGTCCGCATGCGCCCCGCAGGGGAGTCGATCAAGGTAGTCGATTCGAAGGGCGAAGCGTGGCCAAGAAGCAAGGTGCCATCGAGATCGAGGGCACTGTCGTCGAGTCTCTTCCGAACGCCATGTTCAAGGTCGAGCTCCAGAACGGCCACCAGGTCCTGGCACACATCAGCGGCAAGATGCGTATGCACTACATCCGCATCCTCCCTGACGACCGGGTCGTGGTGGAGCTGTCTCCGTACGACCTGACGCGTGGCCGGATCGTCTACCGCTACAAGTAGATCTTGCCCGCACCCCGCTTCGGCGGAGTGGTGGCACTGACCCGGAGAACCTCACCTAATGAAGGTCAAGCCGAGCGTCAAGAAGATCTGCGACAAGTGCAGGGTGATCCGCCGTCACGGTCGGGTCATGGTCATCTGCGAGAACCCGCGCCACAAGCAGCGCCAGGGCTGACGCACGATCGACCGATCCCTCTGCATCGACATCGCAGAGATTCGCGCGACGCGAGCTGAACATGTTCATACGCAGAGCCCAAGCCGACACGGCTTGACACCCCCGGTTCGGAGGCCGGGGACCCAGTTCGTACCTGGTACGGCGGCTGGGAACCGGTTCTGCGGAAGACCTCCGAAGATCACCAGGAGCCATTGAATGGCACGCGTTTCCGGTGTTGACATCCCGCGCGAAAAGCGCGTGGAGGTCGCCCTCACCTACGTGTTCGGCATCGGCCGGACCCTTTCGCAGCAGACGCTGGCGGAGACGGGCATCGACCCGAACACCCGTGTTCGTGACCTGAGCGAAGAGCAGCTCGTCGCGATCCGCGAGTACGTCGACAACAACATCAAGACCGAGGGTGACCTCCGTCGCGAGATCCAGGCCGACATCCGCCGCAAGGTCGAGATCGGCTGCTACCAGGGTCTGCGTCACCGCCGCGGTCTGCCCGTCCGCGGTCAGCGCACCAGCACCAACGCTCGCACCCGCAAGGGCCCGCGTCGCGCCATCGCCGGCAAGAAGAAGCCGGGCAAGAAGTAGTCCTCAGCGGACAACGCTTCATCAGCGGTCTTCGCTGTAGGACCGACCACCTCCCCGTAGGAGTTACTAGATGCCCCCCAAGGGTCGTCAGGGCGCTGCCAAGAAGGTGCGCCGCAAGGAAAAGAAGAACGTCGCTCACGGCCACGCGCACATCAAGAGCACGTTCAACAACACGATCGTCTCCATCACGGACCCCTCGGGCAACGTGATCTCCTGGGCCTCCGCCGGCCACGTCGGCTTCAAGGGCTCGCGCAAGTCCACCCCCTTCGCCGCGCAGATGGCCGCCGAGTCGGCCGCCCGCCGCGCGCAGGAGCACGGCATGCGCAAGGTCGACGTCTTCGTGAAGGGCCCGGGTTCCGGTCGTGAGACCGCGATCCGCTCCCTCCAGGCCACGGGCCTCGAGGTCGGCTCCATCCAGGACGTCACCCCCACCCCGCACAACGGCTGCCGTCCGCCGAAGCGTCGTCGCGTCTGACGCACGGTCGTCTTGAGGATTCGGGCGGTACGGCTCCGTAAAAGGGCCGTATCGCCCGTACCCTTGCAGTACCCGCCCCTTTTGCCGGGGGCGGTTCCGTCGGGCGTCAAATAGCGGGCGTCCACGAAAGAAGGATCTGATCCACACATGCTGATCGCTCAGCGTCCCTCGTTGACCGAAGAGGTCGTCGACGAGTTCCGCTCCCGGTTCGTGATCGAGCCGCTGGAGCCGGGCTTCGGCTACACCCTCGGCAACTCCCTCCGCCGCACCCTCCTCTCGTCGATCCCCGGCGCTGCTGTCACCAGCATCCGTATCGACGGCGTTCTGCACGAGTTCACCACCGTGCCGGGCGTCAAGGAGGACGTCACCGACCTGATCCTCAACATCAAGCAGCTGGTCGTCTCCTCG